>WSMP01000068.1 GCA_013316495.1 Angelakisella sp. | reverse complement strand
TTTTTTCATCTCCATTCTTAAATTCACGTTGATATTTACTCATAATTTTGCTATACTGATTGATAAAAGGAGGTGGCGTTTATGCCAATGATCCGCCCGATCTCTGATTTGCGAAACAATGCCAATGAAATTTCCGATTTTTGCCGCCAGACCTGCCAACCGGTCTATATCACCCGGAATGGAACCGGTGATATGGTAGTCCTCAGCATCTCGGAATACGAAAAACAGCAGGCTATCATCGACCTCTATGGAAAGCTGGCAGTGGCTGAAAAAGAGATCACTGATGGTGCGAAAGGCAAAGATTTCCTGACCACTGCTCGACAGCTGCGGGAGCGTATTCATGGGACAGAATTATAAAGTCAAACTCTATCCAACAGCAGAACAGGATCTGTTGGATATTATCAACGATTTGAACACCCTTTCCTCTGAGGTGGCATTACAATATTACGACCTGTTGACCGAGCAGATCGCCAGTCTTTCCAGTATGCCGGAACGGTGCGCCCGCTCCAGGGATCTTATCCTTGCTGCGAAAGGCTACCGCTATCTGATTTTGAAAAAGTATCTGGTGTTTTTTATTGTGGCGGAAGATACCGTTCAGATTCATCGTATTCTATACGGACGCAGCGATTATCGATCCATCCTTTGAGAAAAGGGAGAGGACAGCATATGTCCCCTCCCTTTTCGATCAGCCAGTAATGAGGGCCAGGATCTCTTTTGTAAAGGTGATGATAATGCCTCCCGCCAAGGTGAGAAACCCGTTGGACCGCTGGCTGGGGTCGTGGCTCTGGAGGGAAAGCCCCACCTGGACAATACCCCAGCCCAGCAGGATCATCCCTACCGCCCGAATGAGGCCAAAGATAAAGTCGGACAGCTTGTTGATGACCGTCAGAGGGTCACCGCCGGTCCCAGTGGCAAAGGCTGTCACCGAAAGAGCGCACAGCAGCATCGCCGCCAATGCCAAAGAAAGATAAACCTTGTTCTGCTTTTTCATGTTGCAATACCTCCGTTGTTTTTCAAATATTCTTCCAACTCCTCCTCGGTGAGGAGCAGAAGGTTGCGGTTTTCAATGTGCAGGGACAGCTGCCCTGCCTTTTCCAGCAGTTCCAGGGCGCACTGTAGAGTGGCGGTGCTCCGGGTATCCTCTCTATGAAGGAAGGGCTTTGCATCGCCATCGGTGGTGTAACAGATAAAAGGATGCCGCAGAATGTTATACTTTAAGTCCATGATAGGCTGTTCGCCCCGAATAAACAGTAAGGCGTACCGGTTATCCAGCATCCGCACTTCGTCCGGGGCCAAAAGTTCGTTTCCCATCGCATACCGATTTCCCCTGCACCGGTCCCCAGCTGAATTACCTTCTATAGTGTAAATCACCCCTCCATCCACCTTCTCTACAATTCCCACATGGTCCGGCATTCCATCCTCATTCCAGTCAAAGAAGATGATCTCTCCTGGCTGGGGCAGATAACCGCTATCTTTCCAGCGCCTCTGCTCCCGGAACCATGCCACCCCCATCGGTACACCGGGAGAACTTTGGCACCATAGTTCCAAGACAGCCACTCTCGTTGGCACACCAGCTGACAAAACAGGCGCACCCTTCCACCCGGCTGTCAAAGCCGTGCCAACTCCAAAAAGGCTAACCGCCTACATTCCCCACCTGAGAAAGCGCCACCGAAACCAGATCTCCGCCGTTCCCGCCACCAGCACCTTTGGTTAAAGAATATAACCTTTGCTCACTAGGCGCTTTTTTGCACTGGTATTTTTAGGGTATTGGGGCTCTCAAATCTGTCCTTTGGGGAGGGGATTTGAGACTGCTTTTAAACCCAACTATCTTCTTGACAACCAAATGGCGAAAATGTATAATGGTTTCAAACAGATGTTCTTTTTTGTTGTGGACAGTACGGCCCTCTTTGATAGTTTGGTCAAGCCGGTGAAGAACAATTTTTAGAGCGGAGGCAAATGGTGGGAGAGAAGGTTTACGCGGCCATCGACCTAAAGTCCTTTTACAGCTCCGTGGAGTGCATCGAGCGGGGCCTGGACCCCCTGGCCACAAACCTGGTGGTAGCGGACAAAAGCCGTACCGAAAAGACCATCTGCCTGGCCGTCACCCCCGCCCTGAAAAGCTATGGCATCCCCGGCAGGGCCCGGCTGTTCGAGGTGGTGCAAAAGGTGAAGGAGGTCAATTGGCAGAGGCAGCGAAGGGCGCTGGGGCGGAAACTGACCGGCTCCTCCCCCTTCGCTAAGGAACTGGCGGAGCACCCGGAGCTGGCCCTGGATTACATCGTGGCCCCGCCCCGGATGGCTCTGTACATGGAGTACAGCACCAGGGTCTATCAAGTCTACCTTAAATACATCGCCCCGGAGGACATCATCAGCTATTCCATCGACGAGGTCCTCATCGACGTGACCCCCTATCTCAAAACCTATCAGCTGCCCCCTCGTGACCTGGTAAAGAAGATGATGCTGGACGTGCTGGAGACCACCGGCATCACCGCCACGGCGGGGATTGGGCTGAACCTGTACCTGGCCAAAATCGCCATGGATATCTGGGCCAAGCGCATCCCCCCGGACAAGGACGGCGTCCGTATCGCCCGGCTGGATGAGCTGAGCTACCGCAAAAACCTGTGGGACCACCGGCCCCTCACCGATTTTTGGCGGGTAGGGCCGGGATACGCCAAAAAGCTGGAGGCCCATGGGATGTTCACCATGGGGGACGTGGCCCGGCGATCCATCCAGGATGAGGACAGCCTCTACCGGCTCTTTGGCGTCAACGCTGAGCTTCTCATCGACCACGCCTGGGGGTGGGAGCCCTGCACCATCGCCGACGTGAAGGCCTATCGGCCGGAGAGCAACAGCATCGGCTCCGGGCAGGTCTTGCAGCACCCCTACAGCTTCCAGAAGGCCCGGCTGGTGGTCCACGAGATGGCGGACGCCTTGGCGCTGGAGCTGGTTGGAAAGCGGCTGGTGACCAACCAGCTGGTCCTGACGGCGGGGTATGATATCGAGAACCTCACCGATCCGGAGCGGCGAAAGGAGTACAAGGGACCGGTGACGGTGGACCGCTATGGCCGGGCGGTGCCCAAGCACGCCCATGGGACAGAGCGGCTGGGGGGATACACCTCCTCGGCTAAGGAGCTGGTGCAGGGGGCGCTGGCGCTGTTTGACCGGGTGGTGGATGGAAACCTCCTCATCCGGCGGCTGAACCTCACCGCCTGTGAGGTCATCCTGGAAAGTGAGGTGCCGGAGGCCCCGGCGGTGGAGCAGCTGGATCTGTTCACCGACTATACCGCCCTGGAGCAGCAGCGCAAGGAAAACGCCGCCCAGCGGGAACGGGAGCGGCGGATGCAGGAAGCCATCCTTCAAATCAAGGGCAAGTATGGAAAAAACGCCATCCTCAAGGTGCATTCCCTGGAGGAGGGCGCTACAGCAGTCCAGCGGAACGGGACGATTGGAGGTCATAAAGCATGAATGAAATTATCAACCGGTGCCGGTGGGTCAACATGAAGAACCCTTTGTATATCCAGTACCATGATACAGAATGGGGCATCCCCCAGCACGCCGACCACATGCTGTTCGAGCTGCTGATCCTGGAGGGTTTCCAGGCCGGATTATCCTGGGAGTGCGTGCTGAACAAACGGGTGCGCTTCCGCCAGGTTTACGATAACTTTGATGTGGAGAAGGTCAGCCGCTATGACGAAAAGAAAATGCAGGAGCTGCTGGCTGACCCCGGCATTATCCGCAACCGTTTGAAGGTCCGGGCCAGTGTTCGAAACGCCAGGGTCTTTTTGCAGATACAGGCGGAGTTTGGATCTTTCGACGCCTACCTTTGGGGGTTTACGGACGGAAAGACCATTGACGAAAGCTACGATTTGCGGACAACCTCCCCCCTCTCCGACCAGATTTCAAAGGACCTGAAAAAGCGCGGGATGAAATTTGCCGGCTCCACCGTGATCTACTCCTATCTGCAAGCGGTTGGGGTGATTAACGCCCATGGGGCGGAGTGTGATTGCCATCCAGCGGCACGCTGAAAGTAGAGGTATGTTATGCCGGAAACCGAAAAATACGCGGATATCCTCCACCTGCCTCACCACGTATCCCCCACCCGCCGCCGGATGACCATGGCGGAGCGGGCGGCCCAGTTTTCTCCCTTTGCGGCGCTGGCCGGGTACGGGGAGGCCGTGCGGGAGACCGGACGGGCGGTTGGCCAGCGGGCAGAGCTGAGCGAGGACGAAAGGGCCGTGCTGGACCAAAAGCAGCAGGTCATCCTATGGGCGTTGGAGCAGGGGGAGCAGCCGGAGGTGACGGTCACTTATTTCCGGCCGGACGGAAAGAAGGATGGCGGGGAGTACCTGCGCCACAGCGGAAACATAAAGAAAGTCCATGTGGCCAAGAAAGTCCTTTTCTTCCTGGACGGGACCGAAATTCCTTTTTGCCATATTGTTGAATTATCGGGAGATTTGTTTCAAAAATATTTTGAAGACTGAATGAAAAGGAAGACAGCGGTTTGAAGGTTACAGGCCTCAATCCGCTGTCCTTTTGTCCACGTTTAAGTGTTCCTCCGAAGAAGCTGTACAGGCTGTAAAAGGATAACCGCCAACAACCACATAATCCATCGCACTGCGATTTTGTCCCCACCTATCTTGACATTTCACACCATTGCCACTATGCTTATGGTGTTGAATTTTGCCGGTCCACCCAAGAATTTTACCGCCGAGGTGACTTCCCATGCTGCCCTATCTCCTGCTGATTTCCGCCAGCTTTTCCGGCAAGCTGCTGCCGCCCCAAAATCTCAAATACCAAAGATTCCATCTGTGGAGCATGGGCATTTTCTGCTGGCTTTTGGCGTCCTTTCGGTATGTCACCGGTTTTGACTACCGCCTGTATGAAGACATCTTTCAAAGAGTAGCCGATACAGGCTTTTCCGGTCTGCCCCAAATTGAACCTGGATATTTGCTGCTGAATTTACTTGTTTTTCGCCTTGGCGGGGATTACCGGGCCCTTCTTTTTGTGTTTCACCTTTTGTTTACCGTCCTTGTCTTTACTTGGATCGGGCGCTATTCCCCCGCCCCCTGGATGAGCGTCTACCTCTTCCTCACCCTCCAGCACCTTGCCCTTAGCATGAATTTCCTGCGCCAGGCGCTGGCCGCCGCAATCCTTATATGGACCTACCCGTTTTTAAAGCGGCGCCGCTTCCTCCCCGCCTGGGGTGTTGTCCTTTTGGCCTCCTGCTTTCATTGGAGCGCCCTTATTATGCTGCCCCTCTCCTTTCTGCTTTGCCTCCGGCCCGCAAAGCTGCATTATGGCTTGGCTTCCTTAGCCGCCGCAACCGCTTATTTATTGGACCCCTTGCTTTGCGGGGTGATTGCCCGAATCCCCAAATACCAGCATTACCTTGACGGAATGTACTGGCAGGGAAACAGCTTTCTGTACCTGTTCCTTCCCCTGGGATGCTTTCTCTTTGCGCTGCCTCTTATTAAGCAGACGGCGGATGAACCAACAGTCTCCCCTGTTCTGGCAAACAGCATCTTCTATTCCCTGCTGATTCAGCTATTTATCACCAGGCATTTCATCCTGGAGCGACTCTCTATTTATGCCGCTTTTTTCTCTCTGCTGGCCCTGCCGGAGGCAGCGCTTCTGCCGGATAAGTATCTTAACGCTAGGACGCGGAAGGTTATCCTCCTGGCGGGTTGCTTTGCTTATTTCCTTTTTGCAGCCAGCCAGGGATTCCACGGGGTATACCCTTACCGGGGCATCTGGGACCGGGTGATTTTTCCATAAGAGAAAGGCCGGGAGTACCCTTCCCGGCCTTTGCCAAATACAGATACAGGGGCTTATGTCACTTCTTACCTTTTCTTATATCCTTAGAAAGGCTGCGCTTATCTTACCTGGCGGACCACAAAAGTGGGGATGACAGAAAAGGTGTCGTTTTCCGGGACAGCGCTGCCCAAAGTCCCTACAACATACATGGTGGATTCACCATAGGCAGTCAGAGACATCACATGGACATTTTGGTAGGTGTTTGCCTGGAGCCACTTGGTTCCGGCCAGAGAAGTGGGCATCTGATTTGCAATCGTCTCCGGCTGGAAGCCGATGGCAATCTGGTTGTTCCCTACATACTGCCCATCATTCCAGGTGGTACCAGGGAGCTTGCTCAGGTCCACTCTGGTGTAGGACACATCCAGGCTCACAGGAACGCTGGAATTGTTGGTCACGGTGATGCGGGGAGAAATCACCTTGTTGTCCCCCTGCACCGCCCTTGCAATATGGAACGGGACATAGGTGGGCATCGTGACAGACATGATAGTGGGTTCCACGGTGCCCACCATCACCATATCCCCAGAGGTTCCAATGGGGATATCCATACTGGAGGCTCCAATGGGAAGGTCCGCCCCATAGGCGCTCGTCACAAGCAGCGCAGCAAGCAGCACAACGGGCAAAATACGAAAGACCATTTTCAGTTTCATTGTAAATAACTCCTTCCATACACAGCCTGTATCTGTATGGATGGCCGCATCTCAGCTAAGGACAGAAATTGTAATGGCCGCGCCTGCCTGCCCCACAAAGGCCTGGTCGCTTTCCCGGTAGGCTTTGAAATAAGCTGTGGCGGGATAGGTACCGGGCTCCAAAACCTTGTCCAGGCGGGCGTTTTCGATGTAGGAGCCAATGGGGAGGGCCTTCGATTGGTAGATAATCTCATCGGTGCCGTCCAGGTGAATCTCCACAACAAGGAGCTTGGCGTTGTTTTCCGGGTTCTCCAGCATCAGGTTGCCCTCTGCCCTGCCGGAAGCAAAAACGGGGCTGCTGTTGATGGAAAAGGCAATCATGGTCTCATCCAGCTGCTGTTGGAGCTCCTTCTGGCGCTGCTCCATGTCAATGCCGGGAAGGGTGCCCATGGTGGCATTGTCATCCAGTACCAGGCCATTGCCGGAGGGGGGGCGCTGGGTAAACAGGAAGACCGCCCCAGCAAGTATTGCTACAATTGTCACGCAACAAAGCAGCAAAAGCCCCTTTTTCTCTTTCACTTTTGTTCCCATACAATTTTTGACCTCCTCTTGGTGGTTTACCTACTTATTTCGACCACTTTTTTAAAAACTCAACACGTCTGAGTTAAAAACTACAAAAGGGGAAGATATTTTAAAGTTTCCGCAAAAAACGGCTCCCCCGCTGCCTTGCGGGCGGGTCCGGAAAAAAATACAGATTTTTTGAATGGATTTCCCTTGGTCAGTCGTATTTAAGGTGAAGTCAAAAATGGCTATCAAAAATTTATGGAGGACAGTTATGAAAAAAACATTTTTCGGAGTTTTTGCAGCGGTGATGGTATTTTTATTGGGTTCGACAACCGTCTTTGCCGCGGGACCTGGGTGCGGACGCTATTTTGCAGACGCGGACGGGGATGGCATCTGCGATAACGCCGGCAGCGTCTGCGTCTATGAGGATGCGGACGGGGACGGCTTTCGCGATTTCTGCGGCACCGGGCACGGAAACTGCCCGGCGGGAAATAGCGGGGCTTTTATCGATGCAGATGGGGACGGCGTCTGCGATAATTATGCCGCTGGCCAGGGCCGGGGCAACGGATGCGGACGGGGAAACGGCTTCCGGAGCGGACGCGGCAGGGTGTAAAAGGAATTATTTATGCGGAGCGAGCAAGAGACCCTTCAGGCCATCGAGCGGTATTCCGATACCGTCCGCCGGCTTTGTATGATTCATTTGAAGAATAGCGCCGACACCGAGGACATATTTCAAACTGTGTTTTTGAAGTATGTCCTTAGCTCCGTTTCCTTTGAAAATGCCGAGCATGAAAAGGCGTGGTTCATTCGGGTCACCATCAACGCCTGCAAGGACCTGCTGAAAAACTTCTTTCGCCGTCATACCGTCCCCTTGGAGGGGGCGATTGCGTATCCGGCAAAAACACCCCCGGATTACCGGGATGTTTGGGAGGCGGTTTTTTCACTCCCGCAAAAATACCGGGATGTTGTTTATCTGCACTACTTTGAAGGTTATACCGCTCCGCAAATCAGCCGCATTTTAGGAAAAAATGTAAATACAATTTATACGCTCCTAACTCGTTCCAAACAGATGTTAAGAGAAAGGTTGGGAGGCGATTACGACTATGAATAACACCTTCAAGAAGCTCTTTGCTCCCATCCGGGCGGAGGAAGCCTTAAAGGAGCGCACCCGAACATTTCTTGCAGAGAAGACACGGGGCTACACCAGGGCAGATGCGGAAGGGGGCCGGTATAGCCTCTGCGCCGCCTGCGCCTGCGCGCTGTTTTTGGTGCTTTTGGGACGCTGGCTCTATTTTACCCCCACTGTGGAGATTAGCATTGACATAAACCCTTCCATCGAACTAGGCATCAACCGGTTTGACCAGGTGATTTTTGTAAACGGGTTTAACGAGGATGGGCAGGAGCTTTCCAGCACCCTTCATCTAAAACACAAAAACTACACCAAGGCCCTTG
>WSMP01000067.1 GCA_013316495.1 Angelakisella sp. | reverse complement strand
GCGCCACAAACTCCCTGGAATCCTTATCCGCCCCGGAGAGGAGGTTCCAGGCCCGCACCGCCCCCATCATGGCGGCGGAATTGGGGTTCAGGATAGGCAGGGTGAGGCCCGCCCCCAGGGCCAGGGTGAGGAAGGCGGGATTGATGATCTCCCGTCCCGGCAGGCCGAAGGAGATGTTGCTCACCCCCAGGACGGTGGGACACCCCAGCTCCTCCCCCGCCATCCGCACCGCCCGCAGGGTTTCCAGAACGGTGTCCTGCTCCGCGCTGGCGGTGAGGGTGAGGCAGTCGATGTAAACATCCTCCCTGGGGATGCCATGGGAAAGAGCGGCCTCTAGGATGGTGCGGGCAATCTCCAGCCGCTCCCCGGCGGTCTTTTGAATGCCCCGGTGGTCCAGGGTGAGGCCCACCACCGCCGCGCCGTATTTCTTCACCAGGGGGAGGACTTTTTCCAGCGTCTCCCGATTTCCGTTCACCGAGTTGACGATGGCCTTGCCGTGATAGACCCGCAGGGCGGCCTCCAAAACGGCGGGGCTGGAGGAATCCAGCTGGAGGGGCAGCTCCACCACCCCCTGGAGGGCCTTCACCACCTGCTCCATCATGGCCTGCTCGTCGATCTCCGGCAGGCCCACGTTCACATCCAAAATATCCGCCCCGGCCGCGGCCTGCTCCAGCCCCTGGGCCAGGATGTAGTCCATCTCCCGGTTTTTAAGGGCCTCCTTGAACCGCTTTTTGCCGGTGGGATTGATCCGCTCCCCAATGACCCGCACCCGGTCCAGAACCACCACCCGGCTGGCGCTGCACACCGCCGGGGGGATGGAAAACGGCCCCCGGCAAAGGGAGCGCGGCTCCAGCTCCTTTTCCAGGGCGGCGATATAGTCCGGGGTGGTGCCGCAGCATCCCCCCAGCACCTGCACCCCCAGCTCCGCCAGCCGGGCCATGGCGGCAGCAAACTCCTCCGGGGAAACATCGTACCGGCTGCTTCCGGGCTCCGGCAAACCGGCGTTGGGCTTTGCCACCAGGGGGAGGCGGGTCCAGCGGCGCAGCTCCTCCACCAGGGGCAGCAGTTCCCTGGGCCCAAGGGAGCAGTTGATGCCAATGGCGTCCGCCCCCAGGCCGGTGAGGGTGAGGGCCATAGCGGGGACCGAGCAGCCGGTGAAGGTGCGGCCGTTCTCCTCGAAGGTCATGGTGCAAAGGACGGGGAGGCTGGTGTTTTCCTTGGCCGCCAGCAGGGCGGCGCGGGTCTCCCCCAGGTCGGTCATGGTCTCGATCACGATGAGGTCCGCCCCGGCGGCTTCCCCCGCCCGAACCACCCGGACGAAGGCCCTGTAGGCATCCTCAAAGGAGAGGGTGCCGGTGGGCTCCAAAAGCTGTCCCAAGGGGCCGATGTCCAGGGCCGCCAGGGCCTTTCCGCCGGCGGCCTCCTTCGCCAGGGCCACTCCGGCGGCCACCAATTCCTCGCAGCCGTACCCGCAGCCTTCCGCCTTGCAGGGATTGGCCCCGAAGGTGTTGGCGTAAACCACCTGGGCTCCGGCCCGAATATACTGCCGGTGGATGTCCAGGATCCACTCCGGATGGAGAAGGTTCATCGTCTCCGGCAGGACCCCCAAGGGCATCCCCTTGGCCTGGAGCATGGTGCCCATGGCCCCGTCCAGGAGGACAAATTTCCCGCTTTGCAGCAGACTTCTGAAATCCATCATAGCCGATTCCTCCGCTCGTCAAGGCATTTTTGGCTTATTTCTCCGGGGAGCATCTGCTCCCCGCCCGCCGGTAGGCGCAGCTTTCCCGGAGGGAACAGCTTTCGCAGCTTCGCTTTTGGGGCGGGGTCTCCACTCCCGCCTCCCGAACGCCGATGACCGCCGTCACCGACTTGCGGGGGGTGAGGATGCTGCTCCCCGTGGCGCAGAGGCCCAGCTGCCGGGGGGTGTCCAGCAGGGCCAGCAGCTCCCCCTGGAGGGTGACGGGCAGGTCCCCGTAGCCGGGGCTGTAGCGGCTGGTGAGGCTCCTGCCGGGGTAGCTTTCCCGGATGACCGCCTCCCCCCGGTCGCACACCTCCTCGATGGCGGCGGTGGCGCAGCTTTCCAGCACCAGGCTCCGGCTCAGGTCACAAAGCTGGGTGCGCCGCAGCAAGGCGTCCACCCCCTGGGAGAGGGTGGCGGCCAGCAGCACCGCCTCCCGGCAGCCAGAAAGGTGCCGCCGCAGATCCTTCCCCGGCAGCAGCAGACCGCAGTCCAGCCGCACCCCCTCCGGCGTTTCCTCACAGGCAAAGATCCGCCAGGTCCACCGGGGCCGGGCTGCCGCCAGCAGCTCCCGGCAGCAAGCCTCCGCCAGGGGCAGCAGGGGGCCAGGGTCCTTCCCCGCCGCCCCCAGGTAACGCAGCACCTCATCAATTGGGATGCCCTCCAGATCCATAACAGCCATAGTATAAAGCGCCCTTTCTTCCGGCCTATTTCCGCAGATTTTCCACCGCCTGGGAGATACGCTGGGCCACGTCCGGGTCATTCATGGTGTAGAGATGAATCCCCTCCACCCCCTGGGCGATAAGGTCCACGATCTGGTCAATGGCGTAGGCGATGCCGGCGTCCCGCAGGGCGGTGGGGTTCTGCTCGAAGCGGCTTATCATTCGGGTGAACTTTGGCGGCAGACTGGCCCCGCAGAGGGAGACCATCCGCAAAATCTGCCGGGCGTTTACCACCGGCATAATCCCCGCCTCAATGGGAACGGTGATACCGGCGATGCGGGCCCGCTCCACAAAGGAATAGAAGGCGCCGTTATCGAAGAACAGCTGGGAAACCAGGTGCCCAGCCCCGGCGTCCACCTTCTTTTTCAGGTTGCGGATATCGGTGATGGGGTCCGGGGCCTCGGTGTGTACCTCCGGGTAGCAGGCCCCGGAGACGGAAAAGCCCCCCTGCTCCCGGATAAAGGCGATAAGGTCGCTGGCGTGGAGAAAATCGGTCTTGGGCTCCACGCCGGGGATCTTATCCCCTCGCAGGGCCAGGATGTTCTCCACCCCCTCCTCCCGCAGCTCCTGAAGGCTTTCCTCCACCTCCGCCCTGGTGGAGCCAATGCAAGTGAGATGGGCCAGGGGGGTGATGCCGTACTTCTTTTGGATGGCCCCGGCGATCTGGGCGGTATAGCTTTTTCCACCGCCGCCGCCCGCCCCATAGGTGACACTGATAAAGTCCGGCCCCAGCCCCTCCATTTGGGTCAGGGTGGACCAGATGGTGTCAATGGCGCTGTCCCGCTTTGGGGGGAAGATTTCAAAGGAAAAAACCACCGGCTTCTGCCGGAAAAGCTCTGTGATGTTCATGTGGGGACCTCCTTCCGGGCCTTTTCTGCCCGTTCCGTGATATATTGGGTGGCGCAGCGGGATATGCGCTTCAGATCCCGGCGGCTCTTTAAAAACCGCTCCAAAAGAGGGATGTCCTCCGGCTCCCCTAATGATACAAATTCTCCAGCATCCGCCGGAGCTGCTCCCGGCGCTGGGCGGTGGCGGCCCGGTCAATCTGCCAGGCACCGCCGGAGGTGGGGACCAGGCAGTCCCCCTCCCGGCTTCCGGCGGGGAGGAACACCTTGGGGAGCTTTCGGAAGCTGCCGCTCTCCTCCTCGCAAACAGCGTATTCCCCTTCAAAACGGTCAATAATCAGCATAGCTTCTTCCTCCTTAGAACCTGTTCAGTATCTGGATGTGCGGCGGATGGCAAGGGATATTTTTGCCAGGCGCAGACAAATTTTTGTAGCAATACTGTTTGTATTGCAAAAAAATTTGGCAAAGCATGGCGGAAAAAGACCTGCCAAACGGCGTGCGGTTAGATGCTGAACAGCTTCTTATGCTGCCTTTTGGTACTCGCCCCTATCTGTACTCAGGGAAAGGGTCTTGCCGTCTGTCTCAAAGACGATGTTGCCTAAAAGGTCGGTGCGCAGGCAGGGAACCTCCCCCTCGCTGAGGCGCTGGATGGTATCCCGGTGGGGATGTCCGTAGTCGTTGTCCTTTCCCACCGAAATGGTGGCGTACTGGGGCTTCACCTGGTCCAGGAACTTCTGGGTCATGCCGGTGTTGCTGCCGTGATGGGGGATGGAATAAACATCCGCCGAAAGCTCCACACCGCTTTCCAGAATGGCCTTCTCGCTCTTCTTTTCCGCATCCCCGGTGAAGAGGAAGGCCCGCTCCCCAAAGGTGAGCCGCCCCACCAGGGAGTTGTTGTTCATGTCCTCATACCCCTCCAAAGGAGCCAGAATGGTGAGTACCGCTCCGCCCCCCAGGTCCAGGGTATCCCCAGGGTCCAGGACTGTGGTTTTGGTTTTGGAATCCAGCAGATACTGAATCAGCTTTTGGTAGCTCCTGGTAGTGGGGGTGTGCTCCTCCGGCACCGGATGGTGAAAGAACTCCCCGGTGGGGATGGCCTGCATCACCTGGGTGATGCCGCCATAGTGGTCCGAATGGGGGTGGGTATTCAGGTAGTAGTCAATCCTTTCCACCCCCTGCTTTTGGAGGTACTGGATAATGGTGGACGCGTCCCCCGATTCCCCACCGTCGATGACTAAGACCTTTTCCGGCCCCTGAATGAGGATACAATCCGCCTGGCCCACATCCAGAATGTGGACCCGCAGTCCGGCGCCGTCCATCACCGGAGCACCGGCGGGGACGCTCTCCTGGGGGAAAATCTCTTCCAGGAAGGGGAAGTATTCCACCAAGGGCTGAATGCTCTCCCCCCGGTGGGACAAAAAGCCGGCGATACACACCACCACCAGCACCACAAGGATGGAAAAGAGCTTTTTCTTTTGGGCCTTGGTCAGCTTAATTTTCTTCATGGTCTGCCTCCTTTAGGACGGTTTTGCTTTTTTACAGGCTTTTTTGCCGCCCGGTCTCTTCTTGGCGGTAAGGACCTGGGCCTTTCGCTTATCCCCCAGGCGGCGGAGATAGGCCTGGTCCGCCTGAACCAGCTTGCCCGGCCCGCTGCCGATAAGCTCCTCCCGCCCCGCCCGAATCAGCGCTTCGATGCAGAGGCGGCGGTTTTCCGGCTTGTAATATTGGAGGAGGGCCCGCTGGAGCTTCTTTTCGGTGGGGTCGGTGGGAACAAAGACCTTCTCCATGGTCCAGGGGTCAATACCGGTGTAGAACATGGTGGTGGAGGCGGTGCCGGGGGTGGGATAAAAATCCTGCACCTGCTCCGGCCGGATATGGTTCTCCTTCAGGTAAAGGGCCAGAGCCACCGCGTCTCTCATGGTGCTGCCAGGGTGGGAGGAGATAAGGTAGGGCACCAGGTACTGCTCCTTCCCCGCCCGGCGAGTGGCCTCGTAGAAGGCTTTGCAAAAGCGGTCGTAGGTCTGGCGGGAGGGTTTGCCCATCCGGGCCAGTACTGGCGGGGAGATGTGCTCCGGGGCCACCTTCAGCTGGCCGCTGACATGGTGGCGCACCAGCTCATCTAAAAAGGCGGTGCTTTTATCCGCCATAATATAATCGTACCGCAGGCCGCTGCGGACAAAGACCTTCTTCACCCCAGAGATGGCCCGGAGTTTTCGCAGCAGCTGGATGTAGTCGCTGTGGTCCGCCTGAATGGCGGGACAGGGGGAGGGATAGAGGCATTTTTTGCCCATGCAGACCCCGCTTTTCTCCTGCTTTTGGCAGGCAGGGCCCCGAAAATTGGCGGTAGGCCCCCCCACGTCGTGGATGTAGCCCTTAAAGCGGGGATTTTTTACAAACCGCCGGGCCTCCTCCAGCACCGATTCATGGCTGCGGGGGGTGACGTACCGGCCCTGGTGAAAGGCGATGGAGCAGAAATTGCAGGCCCCGTAGCAGCCCCGGTTGTGGATGATGGAAAATTCCACTTCCTCAATGGCCTTGACGCCCCCCAGCTCCTTGTAGCTGGGGTGGTAGTACCGCTCATAAGGCAGGGCGGAGACCGCATCCAACTCCTGGGTGGTGAGGGGAATGGGAGGTGGATTTTGCACCAGCATTTTGTCCCCGTGCTTTTGGAGGATGGCTTTGCCGTAGATATGGTCCTGCTGCTCCAGCTGGGTGCGGGACGCCCTGGCGTAGGCCATTTTATCCAGGCGGACCTTATCAAAGCTGGCGCAGGACACCGCCCCTGGGGGCGCCGGGTCACTCAATTCCGCCAGGTAGCAGGTGCCCCGGATATCACGCAGCGTTCGGATATCCTCCCCGGCGGCAAGGCGCCGGGCAATCTCCACCATGGAATGCTCCCCCATCCCAAAGGAGAGGAGGTCCGCCCCGCTTTCCACCAAAATAGAGGGACGGACGGCGTCATCCCAATAGTCGTAGTGGGCAAACCGCCGCAGGCTGGCCTCCAGCCCCCCGATGACCACCGGGACCTCCGGGTAGGCATCCTTGCAGAGGCGGGCATAGACGGTGCAGGCCCGGTCTGGGCGCTTGCCCGCCACATTGCCGGGGGTATAGGCATCGTCGCTGCGGCGGCGCTTGGCGGCGGTGTAGTGGGCCACCATGGAGTCGATATTCCCGCCGGTGACCAAAAAGGCGTACCGGGGCCGGCCAAAGCGGGTAAAGTCCTGGAGGGATGAAAAATCCGGCTGGGCCAGCATCGCCACCTGATAGCCCTTGGATTCCAGCAGCCGGGCGATGATAGCCACACCGAAGGAGGGGTGGTCCACATAGGCATCCCCGGTGACACAGACAAAATCCGCCTGGGTCCAGCCCCGGAGGGCCATTTCTTCCTTTGTAAGGGGGAGGAAGGACATTGGGAGCACCTCGCTTCTAACGGAATCGGTATCAAAAACCCATTAAACCGGGATGATACTACCTGCTATTTTAACATTACAGCAGCAAAAAAGCAATCTTTCGCCAAACTGTACCGGTTGACTTTTCCCTGAAAAGAGGGTAATATAGTACCATCAGTTCTTATGGAAAGGAGGGGGAAAATGCCCAAAGCGGGAATCAAGCAGATTGCTGTAAACCGTCAGGCCCGCCACGAATATTTTGTGGAGGAAAGTCTGGAGGCAGGAATCGAACTATTTGGCACCGAGGTAAAGAGCATGCGGTGCGGCGGTGTGAATTTGAAGGACGCTTGGTGCGATTTTGAAGGGCTGGAGCTGTTTGTGAAGCAAATGCACATCAGCCCTTACGAGAAGGGCAATATCTTCAACAAAGACCCCCTCCGGCCCAAGCGGCTCCTTCTCCACAAGCGGGAGCTCCGCCGCCTTTACGGTCTGGTGGGCCAGCAGGGACTCACCCTCATCCCCCTCCAGGCCTACTTCAAGGGAGGACTGGTGAAGCTGGAAATCGGCCTTTGCAAGGGCAAAAAGCTCTACGACAAGCGGGCAGACGCCGCCAAGCGGGCGGCTCAGCGGGACATTGAGCGGGCCATGCGGGCAAGGAACCAGGGCTGACGGCAGCCAAAAAGAAACACGGGGGCGTACCGGTTTCGACGGGGGCTGTGAAGTATAGTAAGCGGGTAGAGGCGCTCGACCTCTATAAAACGGGCAACCTTTAAAAGTAAACGACAATCGTACTGTTGCTTACGCAGCCTGATTAAAGGCTGCCGTCTGACCAGGGAGGACCACGGCCCTGGCTCAGGCGTCGATTAGTGGTGAACGGCGGCTGGGCCTGCTCCCTCCCAGCCGTTGTATTGGGAGCTACTAAGCCCGTCAGCCTGCCGTTTGGCGGACGGGCAAGGGAATGTAAATAACCGGCTGTACCCGAAGAAAGCTGTATGGATCGGTTTTCGGACAGGAGTTCGACTCTCCTCGCCTCCACCAGATGGACATTGGACGAACACCTATTATTTCAAAGGCGGTTTCGCCGTGATGGTGTGGCTCTGATGTCAAAACGAACAGCAGAGGTCAAGGTGTAAAAGCCTTGGCCTCCGCTGTTTTATCGGTTTATTCTGTTTTGCCCTGTGCTTCCTGCCATTCCGCAAACTCCCGCTGGCCCTGTTCGCTGTCATAGTATTTCCGTATCTCCGGGACAAGAAAGCGGGCAAAGGTTTCTATAATAGCCTGCGGCAATTCGATTTGACAGGTTTTAGTTCTGATTTCAGGTTGTTCTTTCGTCAAAGGCATTTCCCCTTTCCAAGACGCAGGACAAGGCCCGCAGGCGGGAGGAACAGGGAAAGGGTAAGCTGTTCCTCCCAGCCGGGGCCGGTTATCAATTCACGCCGAGAATGGCGCGGATCAGTTTGTTTTCAAGGCGACTTTTCATGTACTCGTCCAGGCAGGCATGGGGACAACCGCTTTCGTCGTAGATCGTCCGGGTGCAGAGCTTGTTTATGTAGCCCTCGTAGTACCGCAAGACCTGCTCCATGGCATCAGCATCCCCAGCCTGGGCCGCATCGCTCACCGCAAACGGCAGCAGTTCACGGCCCTTGTAGTTCCGGCGCTTCATGGTGCTAACCTCCTTTCCTCGCTGTCAGCTTTGTCCGCAGGACATTCAGCGATTTTGTTCTGCGTCGCTGGACGGCACTCCGGGACAGGCCCAAGGCCTTGCCGATCTCACTGTCCGTCAAATCCAGCACCAGGCGCAAAATCAAAATGCTTTGCTCCTGCTCCGGCAGAC
>WSMP01000066.1 GCA_013316495.1 Angelakisella sp. | reverse complement strand
CAACGGCTATGACGACTATAAGCGGTCCTGCCACGACGCCTGCCTCCACGTGCCCCTGGTCATCGCCGGCGGTCCCTACCGTGGCGGACGGGCGGTAGAGGAGCTGGTGAGCACCGCCAGTCTGCCCAAAACCATCCTGGCCTTGGCCGGTGTGGATGTGGGCGGCGCCATGATCGGAGAAAACCTTCTTGACGTTGTGGAAAAAAAGTCGGATAATAGACCCAATGAGATTTTCGCGCAGATCTCCGAGAGCCGGGTGGGCCGGTGCATCCGCACGGCGCGCTATACCTACTCCGTCTATGCCCCCGGCGTGAACGGCGGAGAGGCGGCGGCCTCGGACCGCTATGCGGACGACTTCCTCTATGACATGGAACAGGACCCCCACCAGCTGAACAACGTGGTGACCGATCCCGCCTACGCCCAGGTGAAGGCGGAACTGCGAGCGCGTCTGCTGGACTGGATCTGGCAGGCGGAAGGGGCGCGTCCCGTCATTACGGACTGAGGAGGCCCGCGCGATCTCCGGGAGGACGTCATGAAGGAACTGGACCGAAAGTCGGAGCTGGTCTACCGCTGGGTGCGGGCCTACATTGAGGAAAACAAGTTTTCCAGCAACACGAAAATTCCATCGGAGACCGTCCTGACCCGAAAGCTCTCCGTCAGCCGGGAAACCGTGCGCCGGGCCCTGAGCCGGCTGGCGGAGGAGGGCCTCCTTCTCCGGGTCAAGGGAAGCGGGACATACATCAATAAGGAGGAGGCCCTGTCCTGGGAACCGGGGGGCAGCGAGGGAAGGACCAAGATCGGGCTGATCCTCCAGGGCCAGGACGGGAACGCCAACTCCAGCCTGATGGAGGGCATCCGAAGCATCCTGCCCCCAGACCGGGTGGATCTGCGCATTTTTCTCACCGACAACAAGTTTGCCAACGAACGCCGCTGCCTCCAGGCGGTGGTCAACCAGGGCTTTCAAGGGTTCATCGTGGACGGCGTGAAGGCCAGCCTGCTGAACCCCAACCTGGACTACTATCAGAAAATCTATCAAAAGCGGATCCCCGTCATTTTCTACAACAACTACTATAAAAACCTGAAATGCCCCCGGGTGGTGGTCAACGACCTGCGCTGCGCCGAGGAACTGATCGGCCTGCTGATCCGGCAGGGACACCGGCACATTGCCGGGATCTTCCTCTCCGACAACTACCAGAGCATCGAGAAATTTCAGGGTATGACGGCCACCCTCCAGAAAAACGGGGTGGAGTATCAAGACGATTACGTCAAATGGTTTGCCTCCAGCGAGGCGTATGATGCTCGCTCCATTGGGCGGTTTCTAAAGCGCCTGCCCCATTACACGGCGGTGGTCTGCTGCAACTACATGATCTTCCGGCTGACCCGGCAGGTGCTGGAGCAGCAGGGGAAGCGGGTGCCGGAGGACTGCTCCCTGGTGTGCTTCGACTACTCCAGCGACGACTGGGAGGCGGAGGGGGTGACCTGCTCCATCCACCAGGGTTACCGCATTGGACAGGAGGTGGCCTCTCGGCTGATGCGCATGATCCGAAACCGGGATTGCGACGATAAGGGCTACACCTATGTTCTGCCGCCGGAGATTTATCTGGGAAGGACGGTAGGTCCCGCAAGAGAGGCAAGGTAAGCGGCGCGCCGCTTTAGAAGGAAAGGAGGGCGCCCCATGCCGCCCCTGAGCATTTTACTAAAGCCCGCTTCCAGCGGATGCAACCTGCGCTGCGCGTATTGCTTTTATGCCGACGAGGCAAAGGCCCGCACGATTCCCAATTACGGCCGGATGCCGGAGGCGGTGAGCCACGCTTTGATCGAGAAGGCGGTGGAGGCAGCCGAGGGATCGGTCACATTCCTGTTCCAGGGAGGGGAACCCACCCTGGCGGGATTGGATTTCTTCCGGGACTTCGCCGCCCATGTAAAAAAAACCGCCCCTCCCAACCTGGCGGTCTACTATGCCATCCAAACGAATGGAACGCTGCTGGACCAGGAGTGGTGCCGCTTTTTCAAAGAGAACCGCTTTCTGGCGGGCCTGTCCCTGGACGGCAGCCGGGAGTGCCACAACCGTTTCCGTTTGGACGGGGCGGGAAAGGGGACTTATGACCGGGTGCGGCAGGCGGCCCGCCGGCTGGAACAGTCCGGTGTGGAGTACAATGTCCTGACCGTAGTGACCGGCTATCTGGCCCGGCATATCCAGAGCGTTTTTTCCAGCCTGTGCAAGGAGGGCTTCCGGTTTCAGCAGTACATTCCCTGCCTGGACCCGCTGGAAGAGGAACGGGGCGGCCAGGAATACTCCCTTTCTCCGGACCAGTATGCGGAGTTTTTGAAAAAACTGTTTGACCTGTGGTACCGGGAGCTGGAGCAGGGCCGCTATTGGTCCGTACGCTATTTTGACAACCTGCTCTGGATGCTGGAGGGGCACGCTCCGGAGCAGTGTTCCATGCGTGGGTGCTGCGGCTTGCAGTATCTGGTGGAGGCGGACGGCAGCGTCTACCCCTGTGATTTTTACGGGCTGGACGCATACCGCCTTGGGAACATCCAGGACGACGCCTGGGAGGACTTGGACCGTGCCAGGGAGGCATTGGGCTTTGTGGAAGCCTCCCGGCGCGTACCGGAAAAATGCGGCCATTGCCGGTGGTACCCCCTGTGCCGGAACGGATGCCGGCGGGATCGGGTTCTTGAGGGCGAGCAGCTGGGATGCAACTATTATTGTGAGGCCTATGCCGGCTTTTTCGCCTATGCCCTTCCCCGGCTGGGCCGGGCGCGACTCCTGCTGCGCCGTATCCAAACTCTGTAGAGCGCTGGAGAGGCTGTATCCGGCCGGTGATAAGACAGCAGGGCTTTCCCGGCGGCCTTGCCTCCAGGGGATCCGCGAGGACCTGAAGACCTACATTGAATTGTCCCCCTCTGACCTGTCAAAAAAGCCCTACCCACAGCTGCGAAAATTGTAATATGCAGTCGCCACGACACGTCCGTATAGCCTTGCGCTATGCGGGCGTTTTTCTATTCAGGCGGTGCTTCTGGACACGGTGTCCAGAGGTTCCAAACCCCGGCGGCCGCTCCCCTTTCTTTACATGGTCCAGACTTCCTGATTGGTGGAGGAGACAGCGGCGGCGCCGTTTTGGAGGGCCAGCAAAATGTCCTCCTTATCGCTGATAAGTCCCCCGGCGATAATGGGCAGGCGGCAGGCGGCGGTAATCTTCCGGATGACCTTGGGCATGGTGGCGGGGAGGATTTCGATGGCGTCGGCCGCCTGCACCTCGGTGTACTTTTGGAAGTTTGCCATCGCCAGGGAATCAATGAGGAAAAAGCGCTGAATCGCCAGCAGCCCCTGCTCCTTGGCGGCCTTTACAATGGCGGGCTTGGTGCTGATGACCCCATCCGCCTGGGTGTTCTGCCGCAGGAAGGCCACCGCCACATCCTTGCTGGAAAGACCGTCAATCAGGTCAATATGGACCATAACCAGCTTGTGGTCGGATTTGATTCGCTCCACAAGGCCGCTTACACTGCACACATTGCCGTAAAGGAGGAAGATAATGCGGCAATCGGTGAGGAGGGCCCTTTCCAGGCCCTTGTCGTCCTTTACCGCCGCGATGATGGGATTTTCCGCCAAAATAGCTCCAAGGTCTTGCATATCCGGTCGCTCCTTAATTGTGATTTGGCTTGTCCCCCTATAACAGGGCCGGTGGCACAGCCCGCCATGGCAATAGAACCGCCGCCGAAAGCGCTTGTTTTTGGTGCGATATTTCAAAACTCCCCTTTTAACCAATGTTATCATAGCATGGAACAGGGGGAAAATCAACGAACATCTCTGGAGTTTTTTGCAATCCTGTGGTAAAATATTTTGATAGATTATATAGCGGGTGATAAAACCGGAAAGGAGGGGGCGGGATGGCAGTGAATCGGAGCCAATGGCAGCAGAAGCTAAAACAGTGCTGGGCCTGGCTGCGGGCGGCGGTCCGCAAAATCCGGCGGTGGCGCAGCCGCTGGCAGGCCCGAAGGCCCCGATTTTTCACCCCGGCCTTTCAGGTGATGTACATCCTCACCGCTGTCAGCGCCGTCCTCACCTGGCTGAGCTGGAAGCTGATGTGGTATCTCCCCCAGGCGGCCAAGATGGAGCTTATTGCCAGCACCGGGGTGGACCCGGATTCGGTAACGGTGCTGGTCTCCCAGGACGCCTATGCTATCTTCGCCGGTATGTGCATCCTCACCCTGTTCTGTGTCTTCGTCTGGCTCTTTGTTTGGCTGAAAAAGCTGTAGCTGTTATATCAAATACATTTTATACGAATAGGATAATTTCTTATGGGTACTGCATTCCGAACTGCCATAGTCACCGGCGGGAGCCGGGGTATCGGGGCTGCTGCTGTTTCCCTCCTGGCCCGGAATGGCTGGCGGGTGGCGGTGGGCTGCTATCAACGCCTGGAAAGGGCCAACGCCCTCTGCGCCTCCCTGGCGGCGGAGGGCTGCCAGGTCTTCCCCTTCCAGGGGGATGTGGCCTCGGCGGCGGAGATGGAGGCCCTGGTCCAAGCCGTCCTAGAGCGGTGGGGACAGCTGGACCTCTTTGTAAATAACGCCGGCATCGCCCAGCAGAAGCTCTTCACCGACCTCACCGAGGAGGACTGGGACCGGATGTTCGCCGTCAACGCCCGGAGTCTCTTTACCTGCTGCCGCGCGGCGGTGCCCCACATGGTCCGCCGCCACACCGGGAATATCATCAACATCTCCTCCATTTGGGGGCAGGTGGGGGCCTCCTGCGAGGTGCACTATTCTGCTGCAAAGGCGGCGGTCATCGGCTTCACCAAGGCGCTGGCCAAGGAGCTGGGACCCAGCGGCATCCGGGTAAACTGCGTGGCCCCCGGCGTCATCGCCACTGAAATGAACGACGCTTTGGACCCAGAGACGCTGGCCGCCCTCCGGGAGGAGACCCCTTTGGGGAGCATCGGCACCCCGGAGGACGTGGCCCGGACCATCCTATGGCTGGCGGAGGAGGGATCCGCCTTTATCACCGGACAGGTCATTGGAGTGAACGGGGGCTTTGTCATTTAGCGCTCCCCCTTCTCCAAAGGACAGAAAGGTTTCGCCCAGGGCCTGTTCATCTCCCTTTTTAAACCAAAAGCACAAACAAAAGACGAGTAAAAGAAAGCGAGGAATTGTTATGCGCGCTGTTGTGACCGTCATCGGCAAGGACATGGTGGGCATCCTCTCCAAGGTGTCCGGGGCCTGCGCCGAGGCCAACGCCAACGTCATCGAGGTGACCCAGTCGGTCTTGCAGGATATGTTCGCCATGATTATGCTGGTGGATATTTCCGGACTAAAGCTGTCCTTCGACCAGTTCGCCGCCAAAATCGACACCATCGGCCAGGAGATGAACCTTTCCACCCATGTGATGCACGAGGACATCTTCAACTCCATGCACCACATCTGATTAGGGGGAACAAATATGCCTGTTTTGGATACCAAAGATATTTTAGAAACGATACAGATGATTCAGGACGACTGCCTGGATGTGCGCACCACCACCATGGGCATCTCCCTGCTGGACTGCGCCTGCGAGGACATGGACCGCACCTGCCAAAGGGTCTATGACAAAATCTGCCGCTTAGCCAAAGACCTGGTGCAGACGGGAGAGGAGATTCAGCGGCAGTATGGCATCCCCATCATCAATAAGCGCATCGCCGTCACCCCCATCGCCATGATTGCGGGACCCAGCGGCGGCGATCCGGTAAAACTGGCCCTCACCCTCCAGCGGGCGGCGGACACCCTGGGGGTAAACTTCATCGGGGGGTACTCCGCCCTGGTGCAGAAGGGCTTTTCCCCTGGGGATATGGCCCTCATCCGCTCCATCCCGGAGGCCCTGTCTGTAACCGGGAATATCTGCGCCTCGGTGAATGTGGGCTCCACCAAGGCGGGCATCAACATGGATGCGGTGGTCCTTATGGGCCAGATTGTGCGGGAATGCTCGGAGCGGACGGCGGAGCGGGACTGCATTGCCGCCGCGAAGTTAGTGGTGCTCTGTAACGCCCCGGAGGACAATCCCTTTATGGCCGGGGCCTTCCACGGGCCGGGGGAGCCGGACTGCGAAATCAATGTAGGGGTTTCCGGCCCCGGCGTGGTGCGGGCGGTGCTGGCTAAAAACCCGGACGCCTCCATCAGCGAGCTGGCGGACATCATCAAGCGCACCGCCTTTAAAATCACCCGGATGGGACAGCTGGTAGGCACCGAGGCAAGCCGCCGCCTGGGGGTGCCCTTTGGCATTGTGGACCTGAGCCTGGCCCCCACCCCCGCCATTGGGGACAGTGTGGCAAGGATACTGGAGGAGATGGGCCTGGAAAGCTGCGGAGCCTGCGGCACTACCGCCTGTTTGGCCCTTCTGAACGATGCGGTGAAGAAGGGAGGCGTTATGGCCTCCTCCCGCGTGGGAGGGCTTTCCGGGGCCTTCATCCCTGTTTCGGAGGACGAGGGGATGATTGCTGCGGCCACCAGCGGGGCGCTGTCCATTGAGAAGCTGGAGGCTATGACTGCTGTTTGCAGCGTGGGTCTGGATATGATTGTCCTGCCGGGGGATACCACCGCCGAGGTCATCGCCGCCCTTATTGCCGACGAGGCCGCCATCGGCATGGTGAATTCCAAAACCACCGCTGTCCGGGTCATCCCCGCCATCGGCAAGGAGGTTGGAGATACCCTCCAGTTTGGCGGCCTGCTGGGAAGCGGCCCGGTAATGCGAATCAGCAAGTGTTCTCCGGAGCGGTTCATCCGCCGGGGGGGACAGATTCCCGCTCCCATGCAGAGCCTGAAGAACTGAGGGCGGAGGGATGGAGCAGCCCTGCCGCACCAAATACCCAATCCTGCTGGTCCACGGGGTCTTCTATCGGGAGGATTACTGGGGCCGCATCCCGGAGGCCCTCCGGAAAAAGGGCGCGGTGGTCCACCACAGCGGCCACCAGGCCACCGCCGCGGTGGCGGACAGCGGGGCGGAGCTGGCCCGCCGCATTCGGGAGCTTGCGGAGGAAGCGGGCAAGGTAAATCTCCTGGCCCATTCCAAAGGGGGGCTGGACAGCCGGTGGGCCATCAGCCGCCTGGGGATGGTCCCCTACGTGACCTCCCTCACCACCATCAACACCCCCCACCGGGGCTGCCTCTTTGTGGACCGCCTTCTGGAGCGGATTCCAAAGCCCGCCCAGCGCGCCATCACCACCGGCTACAGCGCCACCCTGCGGCAGATGGGGGAGCATCCCCCGGACTTCCTGGCGGCGGTGGAGGACCTCACCGCCGGCGCCTGCGCCCGCTTTAACCAGGAGGTCCCCGACGCCCCTGGGGTGTTTTACCAAAGCGCCGGCTCCCGGCTGGAACGGGGAGGTGACGGCGGCTTCGCCATGGGCCTTTCCCATCCCTTTGTGATGCACTTTGATGGGGCCAACGACGGCTTGGTGGCGGAAACCTCCTTCCCCTGGGGGGAGCGGTACACCCTTTTTACCGCGGCGGACGGGCGGGGCATCTCCCACGAGGATGTTATTGATATGAACCGCCGGGATATCCCCGGTTTCGACGTCCAGGAAGCCTTTGAAACGCTGGTCTCCCGTATGCGGGAGGACGGCTTTTAACCCGTAGAAGAGCCCGGAGACTGGCAGATACCAGCCTCCGGGCCTACTGTTTTGCGGGAAAAGCAGGTAAACTTAATCCCGGAAGGTGTGCTCCCGGTCTTGCTTGGGGTCCAGAATGGTGGGGTTGCCGTAGGCGGTGGCCTGCTCGTTGATAACCACCAGAAAGGTGGCGGGGCCGCCAATCGCCAGCTGAACGTGGGACATCCGGGGGTCAAAGTAGAGGCTGTCCCCCTCCTCCAGGATAATCTCATGCTCCCCCAGCAGCACCTTGATGGTTCCTGCAAGGACATAGTTAAATTCCTGCCCGCTGTGGCAGAAATACTCCGGGGCCTCCTCAATCGGGTCGATGTTGACAATCATCGGCTCCATCTCCCGGCCGACATAATTGGTGGCCAGGGAGGAGAAGCGGTAGCCGGGGTAGCGCTCGATGTTCAGCCCGCTTCCCTTTTTCACCAGGGCATAGGTGCGCATTTTTGGGGGCTTGCCGGTAAGGAGGAGAGTGGGGTCCACCTGAAAGAGCGCGGCCGCCCCGTACAGCACCCCCACCGGGATGTCGTCCTTCCCCTCCTCGTAGCGGCGGTAGTCCTCGATACACACCCCCAGCTGCATCGAAACGTCCTCCAGGCTCATCTCCAGCACCTCGCGCAGTTCTTTAATGCGCCTGGCAATCTGTGTAACCTGCTCATTCATCCCCAAATACACTCCCTTCGCATTTGTTTTTCTCATTGTAGCATATTTTTGCAAAGAGTTCCAGAGGCTGTTTTTCTGGGGGGTGGTCAATTCGCAGATTCTTTCCCAAAGCCCGGCGCGCCGCCGCAGGGGTGTCCCCGGTGTCTCGCCCTAACCGGCCCTAAGGGGCCTTAACCCTTCGGAGGACGCAAGTGACTGCCTGGAATCTTCGCCAGCAGGGCCGAAGGCCGGTAAAGTTTCCGTCCCCCCTTTTCAAAGGGGGGCGG
>WSMP01000065.1 GCA_013316495.1 Angelakisella sp. | reverse complement strand
CCCCATAACCCATCCCCCTAATGCTGGGGGTTATGGGGGTGAATGGGGGGTTCGTCTATATGTCTGTCCATTTCAGTTCTGGGACTTCTTCAAACTGGTCTAAATTCTGATAATAGAAATCGTGCTTCTTCCCGCCGTGCCCACCGGTTTTCTTTGCTAAATGCACAATCCCGTCATACGCAAACAGCGGCTTTTCCAGGTCACGGATAAGATAACCCAGTTTTTGACTGTCCGGGGCCAGGTAGGTCTTTGCGATGTACTTCCCTGCCTCCATCAACTCCTTTGCTGTGCCACTCCAGCGGTGGCTCTGGGATTGCTCCAGCAGCTTTTTAATGGTAGTGACAACAGGGCTTTGGTCATAGGCCGCCCTTGTCCGTTCCTCTGCCAGTTGGGCAACCTCACCCACCGCCTCCCATCTCCAGGTGTCCTTGTTAAAGCGTGTCACGGTGTTGCTTTGTTCTACGTCCCGCCCGGTGATATACAGAATAACTTCACCATCGGAACGCTTGTCCTTCATCAGGACCCAGGTGGTGTCAGAAGCCCCCATGATGCCGTTAGTGCCGGAGATCATGTTGAAGGGGTCATCATCGTCCTTCATCTTCCGGTTATGGTGGACAAACAGGATAGACACACCCCGGCCATCCATAAATTCCTTTACCGTTTCCATCTCCCGGTAGTCCTGGGCGTATCCCGTTTCTCTGGGAAGGGCCTGCCCCCGGATTTTCTGGAGGATGTCGACGATCAGCATGCTGACAAATTAACCCGTATTGCAGATTTTTTTGGTGTTTCAACAGATTGGTTGCTTGGTAGGTCTGGAGGTGTAAAAACAATCGATGGAGATGTCCAGATCGTTTGTAAAATGACCGGATTTTCAGAGGAGATCGTAAACGAAATAATCCGCTTTCGGAAAAATACCAATGTGGATTTAATGACGTTTTTCAATCGCTTGTTTTCGTCTCCCTTAGATTTTTACAATCTTTTGGTATATCTGCGCCAATATTATGAGGCAGCAGATAGGGCGGAAGAAAAATGTAATTTCTTAACGCCAAAAATTCAAATTCGTTTGCAAGAAATTGCAGACGGAGAAAAGGCTTACAAAGAATATGTTCGGAAAATCAATATGAATCCGGTCAAAGAATGGCGGGAACAGCTTAGAAAAATCGAGGAAGCTATTCCCGATACGCTTGATTGGGAAGAATGGATAACAGGTATTCTTGAAAGAGAAAAAGGATACAGGTATGCACGGTTTGAAGTTGCCGACTTTTTTGCTTCCTTATTTGGCAACGATGTGCAAGAGAAACTCAAATATGCAGTTGATCTATGCGAGAAATTAGACAAATAAATGAAAGCGCAGGTAGAAAGGCGTCTCCAAAATAGAGACACCCTCACTCCGAGCATGAAAAAGAATAAAGGGTGCGCTTTAAATGCGTACCCCATCAACAGCGTAATAAATCGTTATGAAACCCGAATATCAAAACACAAGTCCTTCAACATTCTTCAACAAGGAGGCCCAGCCATGCCCAGAAAAGGTGCAAAAGGCGGCGGCACCATCCGCCAGCGGCCAGACGGCCGGTGGGAGGCCCGCTTTACCATAGGCCGGGACCCTGGCACCGGCAGGCAAATACAGCGGTCGGTCTACGGGGCCACCCAGAAGGAGGTCCGCCAGAAACTGGCCCAGGCGGTGACCGCCCTGGACAACGGGACCTATACCACCCCCAACAAGGTCACAGTCTCCCAGTGGATGGAGGAGTGGCTGACCACCTTCTGCGCCGGGAAGGTGAAGCCCCTGACCTACCGCAGCTATGAAGGGATCATCAAAAATCATATCGTCCCAGTGATGGGGGCTATAGAGTTGCAGGCAGTCAAGGGGACCCACGTTCAGCGGCTTTATAACACTATGACCAAAGCGGGAATCTCCGGGAAAACGGTAAAGAATGTCTCCGCTGTCCTTCACAAGGCCCTTAGCGTGGCCGTAAAGCAGGGCATCATCCCCGCTAACCCCTGCGATGCTGCCGAGCTGCCAAAGGTGGAGCGGCACGAGATCGCCCCGCTGACGGATAAGGAAATCCCGCTTTTCCTGGCGGCTATTGAGGACAGCCCTATGAGGAACGCTTATGCCCTGTGTCTGTTCGCAGGACTACGGGAGGGGGAGTGTTTGGGCCTAAGCTGGAAACAGGTGGACTTTGAGCGGGGGCGGCTTACCATCAGCCAGCAGCTTCAGCGGGAGAAGGGCAAGGGGCGTTATATTGCACCCACCACCAAAAGCGGGAAGCCCCGGACCATTGAACCGCCGCCCATCGCCTTTGAATACCTCCAGGCGGAGCGGGCCAAGCAGCGGGAGCGCCGCCTGCGGGCTGGACCGGCCTGGAGCAACCTGGATGATCTGGTTTTCACCGATGAAGCGGGAACCCCCTACTCTGTCCCCTCCTTCTACCGGCGATTCAAGAAAATTGCCGCCAGCATCGGCAGGCCGGACGCAAGGCCCCACGACCTCCGGCACACAGCGGCTACGGTAGCCATCGCCAGCGGTGCGGATGTAAAGAGCGTCCAGGACCTTCTGGGCCACGCCACCGCCAGTTTCACCCTTAATGTCTACACCCACACCTCTGAACAGATGATGAAAGACACCGCCGCCCGGATGCAGGGCTACTATACCAGTCTTGCCAAAGGGTAAAAACCTGTAAAGGGTAAAATAAAGGGTACAACCTCAAAAAAGACATAGAAAAACCCGCCTAAACATAGCGTTTAAGCGGGTTTTCTGTTGGCGGAGAGAAAGGGATTCGAACCCTTGAACGGGTATTAGCCGTTACACGATTTCCAGACGTTTTATTCTTACTTTCATTCATATTCTTTTTTTGTCAAAAAAGCCTGTAATTAAGCCGTTTTAAATATGCTTTTTGATTTTCAAATTCTATTGTTTTTTGTTGCTCTTTTTTATTTTTGGTACACTTTTGGTACACTACATCTTGGATTATTCCAATTGTACATCCTAATGAAGTGTTTGAACTTAACAAGCAACACCCTGATAGAAGCTGCTGTGGCTATTGTAATAATTTGCTTTGCCACCACGCCTTTTCCAATCTAAAAGATATAGATTATAGCAGTGTTTGTCCATTCTAATAGAGAATATACGCTTGTACAAAACAAAAAGACTTGACAAACAAGTCTTTTTGTGCTACAATTGTAGAAAAACGCACGCAATAACTTCCCCCCCGGACAAAGGAAGGAGTTGAGTCCAATGTACCACTTAAATGATAGAATCATCGCCCTACAAGATGGTTCTATACATCCTAGTTCTTGTTCTCCTAAAATGTCAATTTGGGAGGCTTAGTTGAGCGTTACCTCATTCTATCATGGCAGATTGCCTTTGTCAAGTTCTTTTTGGGAGAACATCACAAATTTTTACGTAATCCACTTGAACAATTAGCTTAGATTAATAATGTTATGAGTCTAAGCTACAGTTGCGAAAAGGAGACTACTGTGATGTTGGAAAAAGCGGCAATGAATCAGCTGCTTGGTCTTCCTGGAATAACAGTAACAATAAATGTTTCTACCTGTTTGCTGATATTAGCATTTATTGGCTGCATTCTGATTTTAACAGGAAAAATCAAGCTGCCAGATAATTGGCTTCAGGTATCTAATCTCAACAATGTGGTGATCCCTCCGCTCTTACTGCTGATTCTCCTCAGAATTCTGTCAAACGATTTCTGAGAGAAAGAATTTACCTCAGCGCCGCTCTGGCTGCGAATATTTTCGCCGCCAGGGCGGCCTTTTCGGTTTCCAGCGCTGCTTTCTCCCTCCCCAGGGCCTCCACCTCCCGGCGGAGAGCGGCGTAGTCCTCCTCGCTGTTGGGGCGCTCCCTGTAGCCGTTGAGGCCCGCGCCCCGGATGATAGCAGGGTAGTCCTTATAGGCGATATTGAGGTCCACGTCCACCTTGCCGCCGCCGATGGCCTCCAGCCGCCCCTTGGCGCTGTGCTGCCACATCCCGTAGGGGCCTGTCCATCCTACCTTGCCGGTGTAGTCGGCGATCCACAGATCGTAGGCGGCCAGAAGGGCCATGTCGATGTAGCTCCGGGCGAAGTTGGTGTAGGTGTAGAGTATGGCGTAGTACCCCCGCTCCTGGAGTCGCTTCAGGAAGGCAGCGCAGATGGCGGTATTGGTCTCCCTCCTGTCTCCTGCGACGTACTGCCCGTCCTCGAAGTCATAAGCCACCGGGTAGGGGATCTGGTATTTATCCAGCAGGTCCGCTAGGCGGTCCGCCGACTTCACCGCGGCTGTGGGGGTCTTGTCGTAGGCGTAGAGGTAGACCCCCCAGGGGATGCCGGCAGCCTGGGTGCCGGTGACATTCTCCCGGAAGCGCTGGTCGATGTTCATGCCCCCTTCGTACCAGCTCCACCCCGCCCGGAGGATGGCAAAGTCCTGTTTGACCTTGGCCCAGTTGATGGCCCCCTGGTGGGCTGAAACGTCAATACCGGCCTTTTTAATCATCGCTGTCATCCTCCTCTCTCCCCTGATTGCCCCGGTCACGGAGCTGAGTCAGCAGCCCAACCAGAAAGGCGGGCAGAGGCAGGCCCAGCTTGCCATAATTCTCCAGGATAGACAGGCCTTCCCGGCCCACGTAGAACCAAATAATTGCGGTGCGGCAGTAGGGCTCCGGGAGACCCAGGAGACCGTCCAGCACCACCCCAGCAGCCACCAGGGCCAAGACCATCACCTTGCCTACACCGCCCCAGAGCATCACCTGGCTGTCCAGCCGGTGCTCCCTGCAGGCGGCAGCGATGCCGGACACGAAATCCACTGCCATGAAGAAGATGAGGGCCCGGATCATTCCGTCCCAGCCCCCCAGGAGGGCGGAAAACAGCGTCCCGATCACTGCCACCATCCCGGAGACCTTGACCCCCGCCTCGCCATAGCCGGTGGGGGCTGCTTTTGCCAATGCCATTGTCAGTTTTTCCATGTTATGTACCGTCCTTTCTATTTTTGCACCGCTTTTGCGGTTATCGGATCCTTATCTTCCTCGGTGTTGCTCTCTGTCCCCAGCTCTGCGACCACCTGCTCCCTATACTGGGGGGCCACCCGGTCTAGGGTGATCTTCCCCCGGCGGATGAGATATACCAGCTTGTCCACTGTCGTCATACCAGCGCCCCCTCCTCCATCAGCTGCTCCATTACCATGGTGTCCACCACATCGGTGACCTTGGCCAGCTCGTCCCGCAACCGGAGGTTATCCTGATAGACGGCCCAGAAGTCCGCCGCCGGGATTCTGTCCGGCAGGTACATCTCCCCCGTCTCCGGGTTGATGGTGAATGGTTCCGGCTCCATAAACTGGTTATCCTGCCACCGCCAGCCCTTGCGGACCTCTTTATCCGCCGGGGCGTTTTCCCCAGGACGAATCTCCACGAAATACGGCAGCAGAGAACCGTGGTAGTACTTCCCGATGGGGTAATCGCCGGTATCCTGGAGGGTCCGCTTCTCTACCTCCAGGACCACCCCGTTCTGCACATAAGCGTATGCGCGCCCCATAGTTAACCGCCTCCTACTTCAATAATGATAAGTCCGGGGGTGCCGGTGCCGCCGGGGATCACATGGAAACTTTCGGAGCCACCACCACCGCCGCCACCATATACAACAGGAGGGCTTGTGGCATTCCATGCAGGCGGAGTATTTCCGGCTGTAGCAGCCTGTGATACAGTGGTCCCCCCACTGATTTTCCTATATCCGGCCCCATTTCCTCCAGCTCCAATAGCTCCCATTACGCCCGTATAGGGGGAATTCGGGAGACGTGCTCCTCCACCTGCTCCAGACAAATTTGAAAAATGTCCAACAGCTGCGGAACCCCCATCTCCACCATTATTACCCCCACGTGCACCGGGAGACCCCACACTTTGTGAAAAGGTGCTGCCTGGAGTAGAATTGTAGCAAGAACCACCAGCCCCACCATTGAAACCGGCGGTATTTACCTGGTTGCCTCCGGAAGCGGTTCCTCCTGCGCCGCCTGGTCCTACTGTATAGCGATCGGCGGCTCCCCCGTTGCCCCCTGCGGTCGCACTTAAATAGGGTCCAAATGAGGTTATTGCATCGTTCACCGTGCAGAAGACGCCGGTCTCTTTCTTCTCCATAAGGACCGAGCAGCTATATCCACCGGAACCTCCACCGCCATTGCCTGCAAAAGCATAAGACTGTGTATTAGGGATAGCTCCTCCATTGCCGCTCTTCCCATACACATGGACCCGATACCATTTCCCCTTCTCCATGGTAAAATTCGCATTTGCGGAAATGGCCTGCAAAAACCGCCAGCTGGTGGGCTGTTTTTCCGCACCGCCTCCGCCGCTGCGGAGCATAATCGCCTCACCCATTTATCTCACCACCTTCAATTGCACGTCAATGTCCACTCCTGGCCGGTCCTCAAAGCAGATACCGGTGATGGTCCCCTCTGACGTTATAATGCGGGATACATACCCCCACGCCTCCAAGGCCTGGGTGTTGTAGCCGTTGTCCTCCCGGAAGAGCTGCCCGGCGATGGGGTTATCCAGCACGGTAATCCCCGGCACCGCCACCGTCTGCTGGTAGGGGGCTGTCCACGACCACCCCGCCGCCGGGAAGGTCGCCTGGTAGGTCGCTGTCATAGCTGCGCCCAGCTCGTGCAGAGTGTGGGTATGACCGGCAGAGGCTGCCCCAATTTGGTCCACCGTTATGCCATGAGGATTGTTCCGGTTGTCCCGATGGGCCTCGAAATCCTCCAAGGGAGCAAAAAGCTGGCTTTTATCAATCGCCGCCTCCACCGTCAGTTCGCTGGAGACAACACAGGCGCAGGTGATCTGCTCCTCAACATAACTGCTGTCATCGCCGCCGGTCCAAGCATGGATATAGTCAGCGGTATCCCCCGCGTTGGCGTAGGCCACCAGCACCTCCTGGCCGGTGTCCGGATCGGTAGCATATACACCCCACTCTCTCCACCAAAAATCCTGGGCAATATCCCCATTGTTGAAGATGGCGGTGACATTCCATCGCCCGTCCCCGCTTCGGGTGGGGGTGGCCGAAATGGAGAAGGACTTTTGAAAGCTGATTAGATCGGTCAGACCGGAGATCAGCTTTCCGCCCAGAACGCCATCCCCCACCTTGACGCTGGTGTATACCAGAGGCCGCTGGGTGGCAATGAGCTTAGCCATGAGGTTCCGCCCCGCCTGGGGCATCTGGTGGCCATGGAAATTAGCCATCGCGCTGCACGCTCCTTGTCCTGCGGGTGATTTGCCCCACCGAACCCACCCGCACAGGCCCTGGGGATGTTCTCATTAAAATGATCTGGTCCAGCCAGCTACTGACATTTTTCACCGCGTTCACAGTGCGGACAAAATCGGCGGCCCGTTCCGCCGTGGCGGAAGGATCCTCCACAATAATCCGGAAATATCCGGGCTGTGCCCCATACTCCCACCATTCCTCCACCACACTGGCGCCAAAGTTGGCCGCTACCGCGTCCTTAATGGCCCCGGCCGTTCCCATTCTGGAGAACACGGAAAGAGCCTTCTTAATGGTTTCTCGCCGGGCAGGCAGAGTGTCCTGGGTGTTGTACCAGGTGACATTCATCCCCCAGGCCAGCTCATCCAGCACCTCCCCAGGGAGATGGTCAATGTTGGTATAAAGAAGGATCGCCTTCATGGACTCTCCCAGCTGGACAAAAACCGGCTGGAATGCTTTGCAGAGGGCGATGGTCACTGGGTCCTGTTGCAGGAACTGGGGCTGGAGGGAGAGGAGGTCCAGATTGGTTAAGTCCATCACAGAAGCCCTCCATAGGTCAAGGCGCTGGCCTCGCTGGCCGTAGCCACCTTGGTCTCCGCCACCGTGGCGTACTCCGGAGAGGTGACCTCCACCCGGTAAGCCCCCGCTACCAGCAGCCGGCGGCGAAGCTCGTCCGGATTTACTGCCCGCCCCAGTTTGGCCGCCTGCCAGGTGAGATAGTCCTGATAGGCCGCCACCACCGCTCCTTTGATTCGCTCTTCATCGGTGCTGTCTTCCCTGGATATGTAATAGGATACAGTCACCGTATAGAGGTGGGGATCCGGTCCCTGAACGGTCACCAGATCGCTAAGTGGCCGCCGGGTGTCTGCGGAGAGGATCTCGGTGACTTTAGACAGGACCGTTTCCCCCGGCGGGCTGCCATCTCGCATCAGGATAGTCACCAATACCTCCTTGGGAGCTGGGGAGGTGACACTGACATCCCCGATGGCAGCATCCGCCGACATGGCCAGGTAGCGGTAAGCTCCTGTCGGTCCCGCTACCGAGAAGTGGCTGGGGGCCATTCGGATCCGCTCGCGGAAACTTTCATCGTCTTCCCGCTCCAAGCCGCCGGAGGTAGTGTTCACGCTGGTCACCGAGCCGACATAAGCGACCGGATCAACGATGACCTTGATCGCCCCGGCAGGCAGGCCGTTGTAAGCCACTCCTGGCTCTGTAGCCTCTGCCTCCACATCCACAGTCCCCGCATCGTAGGAGGCTGCGGTCTCCTGGACAGTGGCAAAAAAGAGTTTCCCGTTCGGAGTGGACCGGGTGCCTTTGGGGATGATAACCGTTATCCCGGCCGGGGCTTGGATGGAAAAGCGCAAGGTCACCTTGGAGGTTTCCGCTGGCAGACGGGTGACATCCAGCATCTCCCCCAAGCGATCCAGCATCTCCCCATACC
>WSMP01000064.1 GCA_013316495.1 Angelakisella sp. | reverse complement strand
GGCGGGGGCGGTGGTGGCGGCGTAGACGGCGTCCGGCAGGGAAAGACCGTATTTCACCACGTTGCACAGGGCGTCCAGCACCGAGATGGAGGAGCCTGCCAGGGTGTCGGTGCCGCTGAGGGTGGCCTTGCCGTTTTTCACGGTGATGGGCTGGCCCCCCAGCTCGTAGTCCCCGTCCGGCATTCCGGCGCAGCGCAGGGAATCGGAGATGAGGTTCAGCCGCTCCCCGTAGAGCTGGTGGACCATGCGGATTACCTCCGGGTGGATGTGCAGCCCGTCGCAGATAAGCTCCACCGAGGCCCCGGCGTGGAAGGCCGCCCCGATGATCCCCGGCTTGCGGTGGTGGATGGGGTCCATGCCGTTAAAGAGATGGGTGGCGTGGGTGGCCCCGTTGGCAAAGCCCTCCATGGCGGTGTCGTAGCTGGCGGAGGAATGGCCCAGGGAGACGGTGCAGACTGGGGAGACCCGGCGGATAAATTCCATTCCGCCCTCCTCCTCGCAGGCCACGGTGACCATCTTCACCTGGCCGCCGCTGGCCTCGTTGAGGCGGGCGAACATCTCGGCGTCGGGCCTATGGAGGTTTTCCGCCGCCTGGGCCCCCCGCTTCTGGTACCCCAGGAAGGGCCCCTCCAGGTGGATGCCGGCGCACTTGGCCCCGTTTTCCGGCCGCTGAAAGTCTCGGATGGCCTCCACCGCCTTTTTCAGCACCGGCTCCTGAAGGGTCATGGTGGTAGCCAGGTAGGAGGTGACCCCGTGGGCGGCGTAGTACCGGGAAAGGATGGGCAGCCCCTCCCCCCGGCCGTCGGAAAAGTCCTCCCCCATGGCCCCGTGGGTGTGGATATCCACAAGGCCGGGGATGACATAGCAGCCTTCGGCGTCCAGGTCCGCCGGACCTTCGAGACGGCCGATGGCCTGGATGGTTTCTCCAAAGCGGATATCCCCGTGGAGAAAGGCCCGCCCGCAGAAAATTTCCGCGTTTTGAATGAGCATCGCTGACAGCACTCCTTTACACCTTAAATTTTATCTCACTTTAAAATCTCCGGCAGGGAGGCGGCGGCCATGGACTGGCCCACCCGGCGGAACTTTTCGTCCGGGAGGGTGAGCTGGAACTTTCCGGCTACATGGGGGTACTCGTCCGCCAGCACCTTCTTCGCGGTATCGAAGAGGATATCCCCGCCCTTGCCGGACATCACCCGGCCCAGCAGCAGAACATACTTAAAGCCGTACAGGTCGTGGTAGTAGGCCAGGGTATGGCCCAGATAAACGCCGATGGATTCATAGATTTTGGCGGCGCGGGGGTCGTCCTCTGCCATCAGGCCCTGGACGATCTTCAGCTTCTCCGCCGGGGAGAGGGCGGGATCCAGTTGGATGCCGGCGGCGGGGGCCAGCTTGATGACACTATCCTGGGAGAAGTACTTGACGCCGCAGCCGATGTCCCCGCTCCACTCGTCCCGCATGGCCGCGGGGTTCACATCCACCGGCACAAAGGCCAGTTCGTTGAGCCACCCGGTGATGCGTCCCTCGCTGTCCACGTAGCCCACCGCCTCGCTGGTGCCCATGGCGATGCCCAGGACGTTGTTGTCCTCCAGGCTCATGGCCCCGGCCAGGGCGGAAACATCGCCGTCGTTTACCACGGCGTAGGGGACGTTGCCAAAGGTATCGGTGACGGCGCGGATGTAAATGTCCTTCACCTTGGCGTCAAAAAGGTCCTTGGGCACCTGGAGGAAGAGGGAGGCGCTCATGGTGCGGTTTTCGATGTAGACACCGGCGGAGCTGATGCCCACCGCGTCCACACGGGGCATATGCTCCGCGGCGGATTTGAAGGCGGCGACGATGCCGTCGTAGTGGTACTGGGGGTCGGAATTCACCTTGGGGAGCCAAACCACCTCCTCGGAGTAGACCGTCTCCCCGTTTACCACGGCGGAGACCTTCCGGTCGCTGCCGCCGGCGTCAAAACCGATGCGGCAGCCGTCCATATGCCGGCCGATGGCCTTGGGGTCGTCCTTCTGCTCCGGCACCTTGTCGCAAAGCACCACCTCAAAGGGGTGCTCAAAGACGTTGGCCATATAGTCAAAATCAAACTCCTGGATGCCGCCGGTGGAGAAATCCTCCCGGAGGTAACGGGCCACGTCTTCGTCTCCGGCCACATAGACCTTGAAGCCGCCCTTCATCCAAAGGATGGTCTTCACCAGGCGGTTCACATAGTACCGGTCGGCCTCCGCCATCTCCGGGGTGCCGTGGATAAAGGTGTGGCAGACAGCCATCTGGCCGCTGGCCCGCTCCACGGCGATATCCACCGGCTTTTTGGCGGTGGCAAGGAAGGCTTGGTTAAACTTCAGAACAGGCAGAAAACCAGGGTCCAGGGGGGGAGCGTTTTTCACAGGGACTTCAATTCCGGCGTGTTTCATGTTTTGTTACCTCCTAGATGATTCGGTGCGGGAGAGCCTGTTTTCCATCCTTGCGGGACCCTCCCTGGGATGGGAAGCAGGCTCTAAACTGCGAGATTTGCCCACTGTGACTATTGTACCATGGTTTTCCCCTTCTGTCATGGGTTTTGAGAAAATTTTTCAACAAAAATAAGAATTGAAAACTTTTTCCCGCTATGGTATACTTATTTGTAACCTAAAATGTAGGGATGGAAAGGAGTGTTTCTGTCATGGATCAACAAGCTGTTCTGAAGTCTGCCCAGTCCTGGGTGCGGGAGGAATTGGAGCGGTGCGTCCGCTTCTGGCTGGACCACGGCATGGACCGGGAGCACGGGGGTGTCTACACCTGTCTGGACCGAAAGGGGGAGGTTTACTCCACCGATAAAAGCGTCTGGATGCAGGGGCGGTGCGGGTGGATGTTCTCCTGCCTCTGCCACACCTACGGCTCCAGGCCGGAGTGGCTGGAGGCCGCCAAAAGCTGCCTGGACTTTTTGGAGGAGCACTGCATCAACCACAACGCCGGGGGCCGGATGTACTTCACCGTCACCGGGGAGGGAAAGCCGCTGCGTCAGCGCCGCTACTGCTACTCCGAGGCCTTTTACGCCCTAGCCAACGCCGAGTATTACGGCGTAGCCGGGGGGGAGGAGCACCTCCTGCGGGCCCGCCGGGCCTACGACCTTTACTGGGACCTGAACCACGGCATGGCCGACCCCACCGGCCTGGGGCCAAAGACCATTCCGGAAACCCGCACCGGCCGTTCCTTCGGCGTGCCGATGATCATCCTCAACGTCACCGGCACCCTGCGCCGGGTGGACCCGGAGCGCCGGGCCCTCTACGACGAGCGGGCCGCCCAGTGCGTGGAGGAGATTTTCCGCTACCACGTGAAGCCGGAGCTTAAGTGCGTGCTGGAAAACGTGGATGTGGACGGGACTCCCCGCCTCTATTACACCGAGGGCCGCACCGTCAACCCCGGCCACGATATTGAAGGGGTGTGGTTCCTGCTGGAGCACGCCCGCCAGACCGGGGACAAGGAGCTGGTGAAGAAGGCGGCGGAGATTTTTGACTGGGCCATTGAGGCCGGCTGGGATAAGGAATACGGCGGCCTCCTGTACTTCACCGACTGCCTCGGAAAGCCCCCGGAGGCCTATGAGCACGATATGAAGCTGTGGTGGCCCCACAACGAGATTCTCATCGCCTCCATGATGCTCTACCGGGACACCAGGGAGGAAAAGTATCTCCAGTGGTTCATAAAGACCATGGACTACTGCAAGGAGCATTTCTCCGACCCGGAGTACGGCGAGTGGTACGGGTACCTGCGCCGGGACGGCCTGCCCACCATGCCCTCCACCAAGGGCTCCACCTTCAAAGGCCCCTTCCACCTGCCCCGCAGCCTTATTATGGTGGATACGATGCTTGCAGGGCTTTTGTCCAACTGAAAAGCGCGGCAATATCATCTTCTCCGGGGGGGAACGCCTGTGAAAGAAAGCAGCGTACAGAGCCGCATCAGCTCCGCCTATTATAAACTGACCGCCACCGAGCGCAAGGCGGCGGATTACCTTATGGGACACCTGAGCCAGGCCCAGTTTCTGTCCATCTCCGAGCTGGCGGAGGCCTGCGGGGTGGCGGAGGCCACCATCTCCCGCTTCTGCCGCCGCCTGGGGTATGGGGGGTATTCCGCCTTCAAGCTGGCCATCGCAAAATCCCTTGCCCCCGCCCCCCACCCCCTTGGGGAGGCGCGGGGGGAGGTGGGGCCCGAAGACAGCGTCCTTGTTATGGGGGAAAAGCTCCTCCACACCAACACCAGCGTCATGTCCCAGACTTTGGGGCTGCTGAACCCGGAGACCTTGGGCCGGGCCGCCGACCTGCTTTGCGGCGCCCGGCAGGTCTACTGCATGGGGCAGGGAGGCTCCATGATTCTTGCCATGGAGGCTGCCCACCTCTTTTCCACCTGCTGGCCCCACTACCACGCCGTCCAGGGGTCCCACATCCAGGCCATCACCGCCGCCCTGCTGGGGGAAGAGGATGTGCTGCTTTTCTTCTCCTACTCCGGCTCCACCCGCGATATCCTGGACCTGATGCAGGTAGCCAGGGAGCGCCGGTGCAAAATCATCCTGGTCACCCGGTTCCCCAAATCCCCTGGGGCGGCCCTGGCCGATGTGGTGCTCCAGTGCGGCAGCGACGAGGGCCCCCTCCAAATGGGCACCGTCCCCGCCCGCATCTCCCAGCTCTTTTTGGTGGATATCCTCTTCAACGAGGTCTGCCGCCGGAACCTGCCGGAGGCCATGCAGAACCGGGAGCACACCGCCAGCGCCCTGGCGGCAAAGCATATCTGATCCGAGGAGGTTTTTCCATGAACAAGAAGAGGAAAGCGGTCGAACTGCTCGCGGTAGTCCTCTACGGCATCGTTGCGGTGCTCTGGCTGGTGCTCTGCATCCGGGACTTTGCCGCCGCTGGCCAGGTGGACGGCCTGCGGGTGCTGGCGACGGTGGTGTGGGGGTTTGGTTTTGTAGTCCTGCTGCGGCGGTATCTGCGGCAGCGGTAAAGCAGAGAATAGTATAACAAGAAAGGAATGGAATCACGATGAAGGACATCTCCAAGTATCAGGGCATCATCCCGGCTTTTTACGCCTGCTACGACAAGGAGGGCAAGGTGAGCCCAGAGGGCGTCCAGGCGCTGACCAAATATTTTGTTAAGAAGGGTGTCAAAGGCGTCTATGTAGGGGGTTCCTCCGGGGAGTGCATCTACCAGAGCGTGGCCGAACGGAAGCTGGTGCTGGAAAACGTCATGGCCGCCGCCGAAGGGAAGCTGACAGTCATCGCCCATGTGGCCTGCAACAATACCCAGGATTCCCAGGAGCTGGCCGCCCACGCCGAGAAGTGCGGTGTGGATGCAGTGGCCGCCATCCCTCCCATCTATTTCCACCTGCCGGAGTACGCCATCGCCCAGTATTGGAACGACATCAGCGCCGCCGCTCCGAACACCGATTTTGTTATTTATAACATCCCCCAGCTGGCGGGGGTGGCCCTCACCATGCCCCTCTTCCGGGAGATGCTGAAAAACCCGCGGGTGGTGGCGGTGAAAAACTCCTCCATGCCGGTGCAGGATATCCAGATGTTCAAGGCCGAAGGGGGCGAAGGCTTCGTGGTCTTCAACGGCCCGGATGAGCAGTTCATCTCCGGCCGGGCCATGGGGGCCGACGGCGGCATTGGCGGCACCTACGGGGTGATGCCGGAGCTGTTCCTCAAGATGGACGAGCTGATCCGGGCCGGGAAGGTGGCCGAAGCGCTGCCCATCCAGAACGCTGCCGACGAGATAATCTACACCATGTGCGCCGCCAAGGGCAACCTGTATGCCGTCATCAAAGAGGTGCTCCGCCGCCGGGAGAATGTGGACCTGGGCGGCGTCCGGGCTCCTCTCTATAACCTGGTGCCGGAGGACGAAGCTGTTGTGGAGAAGGCTGCTGCCCTGATCGACAGCGCTATGAAAAAGTACGTAGGCTAACCGGGGTGCCCCCGGTGTCACGCCCTACCCGCCAGGCTCCCGGACCTTCTGCGGAAGGTCCGGGAGCCCTAACGGGCCGCAAAGCGGCCCGTTAGGGCTGGGCGCGGTACCCGCCCCCTTTGGGGGCTTAGCTTTGCAGAAGGGCGATAGCCAGTACCTGGAGTTTTACCGCCATTGTGCAGGTGGTAAAGCTGGGCGGGTGTGTAGGGGCCACTCTCTTAAAAATCCCGAAGAAAGCCAACAGCCAGAGCGAAAGCCCTGGCTGTTTTTTTGCTGCTTTTATCCGATTCGCTCCTCCTCCCACTGGAACATATACCCCACGCCGCGGACGGTGACCAGGCAGCGGGCGTATTCCGCCAGCTTCTGGCGCAGGCATTTGATGTGGCTATCCACTGTGCGGATATCCCCCCGGTAATCCATTTCCCACACCGCCCCCAGGAGCTGGCTGCGGGTGAGTACCAGGTTTTTATGGTAGGCCAGGTAGGCCAGCAGCTCAAACTCCTTCAGCGTCAGGCAAAGCTCCCGCTCCCCAATGGTTACCGAACGGGCGCGGTAGCTGATAGCCAGGCGGCCAAATTCCGCCCGGTCCATTTGCAGGCCGCCTGTATAGGCCAGCAGCTCCTCCGGCTTTGCCGCCATGGTGATGGTCTGCACCGGGGCGGTGCTGCCGCTGCCGGTGACGCGAATTTGGTAGGTGATGATGACCTTCCGCTCCCCTGCCTCCACAGCGCCGGATTCTTCGCCGGGAACCGGAGAAAATCCTTCCCTGGAAAGAGCTGTTCGCACCAGGCGGCGGGCGGCGTCCTCTTGCTGAGCCGCCAAGACTTTGTTTTTCATTGACAGGCACCGTCCTCCTTCTTCTGGTTCGCTACCTCCTTATTTTGCCAAGGAGATATGAACAATCCTTAAAGAAAAGGGGGGCTGTACCGAATTGTAGCTTTGCTGTCATCTTCCTTTTTGTGCTATATTTGTGCAAAAAATTACACAAAAAATATGGAGCGAATTCCCCTGAATATGTCGTTTATCAGACAGATTTTGGCGGATCTGTCGCGGTATTTATTACAATATGCAATAAATACAACAAACTATCAAAATGCGCCCAATGAGATATTTATCAAAACACCCTATTTTATTGTAAAAAATAGGGTGTTTCGATAAATTATATTGGAAGGCGACGCAAAATTTCTAAGAAATATTTGAACCTAGTTTACTAATTAAATTACGATTTGTAATATTATGGATGTGGACGGAGGAAGTGGAGAGCCCCCGGCCAAAAGATTAAAATTTTAATGGAGGAAAACAGAGATGAAAAAGGTTCTCGCACTGGTTCTGGCCATCATGATGCTGGCCACCACCGCGTTTGCCGCCACCGGCGAACTTACGAACCCCACCAAAGAGGACACCACCAGCCCCAGGGGTGACTGGCTGCCTGGCAAGACCATCAAGATCAATGACTCCGGCATCGTTGCCGCCGACAAAAAGCTGCCAACCCCCCTGGGCTATGTTCTTTCCGCTGATGCTACCGGCGCAGAAAACGAGCTGGTTGTTAAGAACGTGAACAGCACCAACTACTCCATCACCAGCATCAAGTACGATGATGGCAAGAACCTGGTGGACAGCATCAAGTTCAATGACACCGACGATCAGGTGGAAGTAAAGCTGAAGAAGGACTACACCAACACCAAGAAGAAGACCCTGAACATGACCTTTACGCTGAAGGGCAAGAAGGTTGGTAAGTCCAAGAAGCCCGCCGATGTTGACATCCGGATCTCTGGTACCGTTGGTTACGCCCTGGATGAAACCAGCCTGTACATCACCGATACCGATGATACCCTGAAGCTCACCGACGCCCAGGAAGAGCGGCTTTACAAGATCGTGGACTCCGGCGCCGCCTACGCCACCCTGGAGTTTGAGACCGCCGATGAGGACACCGAGGTTGAGGTCCGGGTCTACGATGGTGACAAGCTGTACCTTTACAGCAACACCGACGCCGACGACGATATTCTGAAGAAGTATGCCGACGATGACGCCGACCTGACCTTCCTGAACTTCCCCGGCGAGCCCACCTTCAACGCCACTGCCACCGTCCGCTTCTACAAGGAAGAGGGCACCTATATCTACCAGAACAAGGGCGGAAAGCTCTCTGCTGTTACCGTTGACGCCGCCTCCGCTGGTTCTGCTGGTCAGTCCGCCGGTAAGGTGAAGTGGGATGACGATGAGGGCTGCTACATCCTGAAGACCCGCATCCTGGGTGACTACGTCTTCTCCGATGTGAAGCTGGACATCTCCGCTGATGTTGCCGACGCTGGCGATACCACCCCTACCAACCCTGACACCGGTGCCAACGACGTGGTAGGTATTGCCACCGCCCTGGCCGCTGTGGCTCTGGTCTCCGCCGCCGCTGTCTCCCTGAAGAAATAAGCGGTAACCCCCTAAACCAGAAGATCCCGCCTTTCATGTGTGTGCGGTTTCTTCCATAAAAAAACAGCCGCCGTGTCTCCACCACGGCGGCTGTATCTATCTGGGGAAAAGCGGGGCTTACCGCTGCCCCGGAGTACCTCCGGCGTCACGCCCCCGGAGTGCCTCCGGCGTCACGCCCTACCCGCCCCCTTTGGGGGCTTAACTTTGCAGAAGGGCGATAGTCAGTACCTGGAGTTTTACCGCCATTGTGCAGATAGAAAAGGAGGCCCTGCCAAAAAGCAGAGCCTCCTTGCCGTTTGTAGGAAGTAAGATAAACCATACCATATCCAGCGTAGGTCTCCAGGC
>WSMP01000063.1 GCA_013316495.1 Angelakisella sp. | reverse complement strand
CCCTTCCTCCCAGCCGGAAAGCCTTCCGGATGCTGTCTCCGCGCCGACCGCTTTGGAAAAGACCGGCAAGACCCTCCGGGTGGCGGCCCTCAAGGGACCTACCGCTATGGGGATGGTCAAGCTGATGGAGGAAGCCGCCGCAGGGAACACCGCCAACGGCTACGAGTTCACCCTGGCCGGCTCCCCCGATGAGATTGTGGGCAGCATCATCCAGGGGGAATTTGACGTGGCGGCGGTGCCCACCAACCTGGCCGCCACCCTCTATAACAAGACCCAGGGGAAGGTGCAGCTGCTGGCCCTCAACACCCTGGGGGTCCTCTACGTAGTGGAGGCCGGGGATACCATCCAGTCCATTGGGGATCTGGCGGGGAAGACGGTCTATTCCACCGGCAAGGGCTCCACCCCGGAATACGCTTTAAACTACATCCTGGCGGAAAACGGCCTGACGAACCAGGTGGCGGTGGAATACAAAACAGAGCACGCCGAGCTGGCCACCCTCCTCAGCCAGGGGCAGGCGGACGTGGCCCTGCTGCCCCAGCCCTTTGTCACCACCGCTTTGAGCCAGAACGACAAGCTGCGGGTGGCCCTGGACCTCACCCAAGAGTGGGACAAGGTTGCCCAAGGGGCCAGCGGCCTCACCATGGGCTGTGTCATCGCCCAGCGCTCCTTCCTGGAGGAAAACGCCGATGCTGCCGCCGCCTTCCTGGCGGAATACAAGGCCTCGGTGGACTTTGTCACCGAGCCGGCCAACCTGGACGCTGCCGCCGCCTTGGTGGTACAGGCGGGCATCCTCCCCAAGGAGCCGGTAGCCAAGGCCGCCCTGCCCCAGTGCGGCATCACCTTCCTTTCCGGGGAGGAGATGAAGAAGACCGCCTCCGGCTTCCTGGCGGTGCTCCACGCCGCCGACCCCAAGTCGGTGGGGGGAGCTTTGCCGGATGAGGGGCTGTATTACCTGGGATAAAAAAGGCCAGAAGGCCGTGCTTTCGCACCGTCTTCTGGATTGCAGCTTTATTCCTCGTCCTCCACGGTAAAGACCTCCTCGATGGGCACCCCGAACACCCCCGCGATGTTCCAGGCCAGCACCAGGGAGGGATTGTATTTCCCCTTTTCCAGGTTGCCGATGGTCTCCCGCCGCACCCCCACCCGCCTTGCCAGCTCCTCCTGGTTCAGCCCAAGGCGGGCCCGGTGCTCCTTCATCCGGTTGTGAATCATGGCTCCGCTCCCCTCTGCTCCCGCCACTCCAACACCAGCAGGGCGATGGTAAAAACCAGGATGGCGGCGGCAAAGCTGAGGCCGAAGGCGGCGGGGACAGCCCGCCAGCCGTCGGAAAAGGCGGTGCAAAGGAACATAAAGGGCACCAGGGCAAGCAGCTCTGTCAAAAAGGCGCAGGTGGCGGCCTTTTGCAGGTTCTGCCGGAACAGCTCATCCGGCAAAACCCAGAAATAGCGCAGGTAGTAGGCGAAGCCGAAGAAGCCATACAGCCCTTCGTTGCCGGTGCTCCATCCAAGGAGCGCAATGAGAGACAGTAGTGACAGGAATCCCAAACAGTTAATTTTTGGTTTTACTTCTTTGGTCATAGAAATCGTCCTCCTTAAAAATGTGGTGTATTTCGCTCTTGTTGTTATAAATATACCACATAAAAGGAAGGTTGTCAACCCCTGTTCTCAATAAAAGAGTACGTTTTCTGCGCACGCAGATTTCGGAGCGATCTACTGTGGCGTAAGAAGCTGTACCAATAGCCACCGCATGTATCTTGACGGCAAATCTGCACGCTTCGGCTATTGGTACAGCTTCTAAATACTTTGTCCGCTTTTCTTTTTGCTTCTTTTTCTTTTCCCATGAAAAGAAAAAGAAGGCGGACCTCTTAGCACGGAGATGGCGGTAGCGCAGATAGGCATAAATAACCATGAAAGGAGGCTCTGCCATGGACACCCTTCCTATCCTCCGCCGGGCCTGGATTCCCGGCCTGTGGCTGCTGCTGTGGCAGGGGGCGGCCCTCCTGGTGGGGGAAGAGCTGCTCCTTCCCGCCCCCCTGCCGGTGCTGGGGCGGATGGCGGCTCTCCTGGGGGAGGGGCGCTTCTGGCTGGCCTGCGGCCACTCCCTGGGGCGAATCCTTCTGGGCTTTCTTCTGGGGGTGGCGCTGGGCTGCCTGCTGGCGGTCCTTTCCGCCTGCTTCCCCCCGGCGGGGGCCTTCTTGGCCCCGGCCATGGCGGCGGTGAAGGCCACCCCCGTGGCCTCCTTTGTCATTTTGGCCCTGGTGTGGCTTCGGGGGGAGAACCTTTCCATTTTCATCTCCTTTTTGATGGTGCTGCCCCTGGTGTGGCAGAACACCAGCCAGGGCATCGCCGGGGCGGACCGCCAGCTGCTGGAGATGGCCCGCGTTTACCGCCTTTCCCCCCAGGCTGTCCTCCGGGCGGTCTACCTGCCGGCGGCTCTCCCCCATCTCCTTTCCGCCCTGCGGGTGGGCCTCGGCTTCGCCTGGAAGGCGGGCATTGCCGGGGAGGTGCTGGCCATCGCCCCCAGCTCCATCGGGCGGCAGCTTCACGACGCCAAAACCAGCCTGGAAATGGTGGATCTCTTCGCCTGGACGGGATTCATCATCCTCCTTTCGGTGGCCCTGGAGCGGGGGATGGTGGCCCTGCTGGCCCGTATCTTTCCCGGAAAGGAGGGGAGCTGATGGAGCTTTCCCATATCACCTTCGGCTACCCCGGCCGGATGCTCCTCCGGGACTTCTCCCTTTCCCTGCCCCCTGGAGAGACTATCGCAGTGATAGGCCCCTCCGGCTGCGGCAAAACCACCCTCCTGCGGCTGATGGCTGGGCTGGAAATGCCCCTTTCCGGGAGCCTCACTGGTATCCCCCCGGAGGGGGTCTCCATGGTCTTTCAGGAAAACCGTCTGGTTCCCTCCCTCACCGTTCTGGAAAATCTGGCCCTGGTCTCCCCCCGTTCCAGCCGGAAGGCCCTTCTGGCCCTTCTGGCCCCCCTGGGGCTGGCGGAGGAGGGGGACTGCTACCCCGCTGCCCTCAGCGGCGGGATGGCCCGGCGGGTTGCCATCGCCCGCGCGGCGGCCCTGGGCAGCTCCCTCCTGCTGCTGGATGAGCCCTTCACCGGCCTGGACCCGGAAAACCGGGAACGGGCGGCCGCCTTCCTTCGGGAGCGGTTCGCCGGGGCGGCGGTGGCGGCGGTGCTCCACCACCGGGAGGAGACAGAGCTGCTGGGCGCCCGGAGCATCACCATCCCGCCGCTGTAAAGTCCTCCCGATAGGAGCGCAGGGCCCCTTCGCTTCCCTTTGCCAGGGCGTGGTCCAGCTCCCCCAGCAGCCGCTGCCGCTCCTCCAGCAGGCGTCCCTCTACAAAGACCGCGTTGGAGGAGCCCAGGGTGGCAAACCAGACGGGGATGGAAAGCTCTTCCACCAAGGCGCGGAGCTCCTCCAGCTTCTCCAGCTCCCCCGCCTCCCGCCAGTTCCCCGCCTGGATCTCCCCTTGCAGCCGGGAATCGGGAAAGACGGTGAGCATCGAGCTGCCGATGATGCCGGCGTGAGTTTGGTTAAAGAGGGCGGCGCTCCTCTTCGCCGCCTCCTTCCCCCGCCCGGCGCCGGCGATGCCCGCCAGGTACAGAAAGTGGTAGCCGATGCCGGCCTCCTCCAGCCGCTTGGTTTCCCGCAGGATGTCCGCCGCCTCATAGCCCTTGTCCATAAAGGCAAGGGCCTTGTCGTCCCCTGTTTCCACCCCGATGGAGATGCCGTTATACCCCAGCCGGGCCAGCTGCTCCAGCTCTTCGCCGCTCTTGTGGGCAACGTCGGTAACCCTGGCAAAGCACCCGATGGTTTCACATTCCGGGAAGTATTGCCGCACCAGCTCCCCAATGCGCCGCAGCCGCCGGAACTCCAGGGCAAAGGGGTTGCCGCCGGTGAGGAACACCCGCTTTATTTGGGGGCGCTCCCCCAGGCCCCGGAGAAGCAGTTCCCCCTCCCGGAGGCTCCGCATGGCCGTCTGGGCCTCCAAAAGGTCCGCCTCCACCGTCTCCAGGGGGCTCATCCGGAAGGGGAAGGGCAGCTCCCTGTAAAGGGTGCAGAATTTACACCGGTGATGGGTGCAGCCGGCGGTGACCTCCAGCAGCAGCGACCCCGCTTCGTAGGGGGGCCGCCAGATGGTCCCTGTGTAGTGCATAAATCTTCTCTCCTTTCTGCGGGAACCTTTTTGGGCTACCGCCCGGCCTTCTTTTTCTTTTCGCGGGAAAAGAAAAAGAAGCAAAAAGAAAAGCGACGGGGTGCCCCCGCTGTCACGCCCCGCACGGCCTTCGGCCTTACCTACGCAAAGGGCGAAAGTGACTGCCTGGAGTCTTAGCGCCTGTTCAAGTTCTCCAGGTATACCGAATTGGCAGGGATTTTTGTACCCTGCAAGGCAAAAAATTACCGGAATACCTAGTGTCTTCCAAAATTTTTTAACGCAGCAGGACGGAAAAAGACCTGCCAAGGCGGTGGGCTGGGAGTTTTTGAATAGGCTTTTATAGTGTTCATCCCGTTCCGGTTCCCTTGTGCTCCCTATCATAAGATGGTACAATGGAAAAGACAAGTACGGTCTTTTTTTGATGCTGCTATCTTTTTTGGTACAGGGGAAGGAGAGAAATCCATGGCGGAAAACAAGTTCCAGGCCCCGGAGTCCCTGGCCCGGTGCCTGCCTATGAGCCTCCTCCAGGGGGTGCTGGGGGGCAAATGGAAGCTGCTTATCCTGTGGTATGTGGCCCATTACCGGATGCAGCGGTTCGGGGAGCTGTCCCGCCGTCTTCCAGGGATAACCCAATCCACCCTCACCAAGCAGCTGCGGGAGCTGGAGGGGGATGGCTTTCTCCACCGGGAGGTTTACCCGGAGGTGCCGCCGCGGGTGGAGTACACCCTTACCCCTATGGGGGAGAGTTTTGTCCCTATTTTGGAACAGATGGTGCGGTGGGGGGAAGAACACCTCTGCCCGCCGGACTATAGAAGCCCCTGCGGCGGCGCGGAGGAGAAGGGAGCAGGCTATGGGGACGGTATTTGACGACCTGCGGCAGATTCAAACGCGGCCGGGAATGTACATTGGGAGCAACCGGGTCAGCGACCTGTTCACCTTCCTAACCGGCTACCGCATGGCCCTGTGGGAGGAACCCGGACGGCGGCTCCACACCCAAAACGGTCTCCCCCTGGGGTACTTCGGCTACCACCTGGCCCAAAAATACCGGCGCTCCGCCTCGATGGGGTGGGCCAATCTCCTTTTGGAACTCACCGGCTCGGAGGAGGCGGGGCTGGCGCAGTTCTTTGTGGAGCTGGAGGAGTTCGAGGCGCTTTTCCTCCAGCGGGTGCAGGAGCCGATATTGACCCAGGAGGCCCGCCGCTACAACCGGGAGGAGCCGGACGTCCCCCGGTGCGCCCAGGGGCCACGCTTCTCCAACGCCAAGCGCCTCTATCGCATCACCCTCAGCGATGGACATACGCTGCTGGCGGTGGAGAAGGAGACGGAAGGTCCCAAGGTGTGGTTTGAAAGCCTCTTTGCCCAGTGGGACATGAAGGCGGAGCTGGAACGGTGCTTCGGCCCCCTGGTTTGGCGGGATTCCCTAGAGGATTTTCTTGGGGAAAAGCGCCTTGAGTTGTAATGTTGTTGCGCATCTATACTTATGGTATAAATCGGGAGAATTTTATGGACCGCAAGCCGGTAAAAAAGAAACGCTCCCCGCCGAAGGGAGAAAATCCAGGAACGGCGTTTTACGAGGCTGTTGGAAGGACACTGATGGGGTGCGGCGGCGCCTCCCTTCTGCTCCTCCTCTTTGTCAACCAGCTGCCCCAAAACTACGAGGCTTATAATATTCCCCTGGTAAACGGGCTATGGGCCATGGCCTCTTTGCTCCTGCTGCTGTCGGGCCTTGCGCTCCTGCTCCTGTGCAGGCGCTCCGCCCCCTTCCGGCAATGGGCGGAGCGGGAGCTTCTCTGTTTTTCGGAACGCCAGCTGCGCAAAGAGCTCCGGCGGGAGAAGAAAAAACAGGAGCAGTAAAAAGGCTCCGGTCATCCCCAAAGCAGGGAGGACCGGGGCCTCTCGATTTTCCTTCAGCGGTTCCCACCGCTTTTTTTCGCTTCCTCCAGGGCCAGCAGGCAGGCGGCGCGGGCGTCCTCCATGGTCTGCGCCGCCACCAGGAAGCGGTTGTTGTGGCAGAAGCGCAGGGTGGGGATGCCAGTGAGGGCGAAGAGCTCCTCCTGGCTCCTGCCGCTCCAGGCGGCGGGGAAAGGGCATTTCAGCGTCCCATCCTTTTCCGGTGTTGGCACCGCCTGGCCGCTCCAGCCCCCCCGCTGGGAGGGATAGACCACAAACTTGGCGGGGCTTTTGGGCACAAAGGGCTTCCAGGGGCAGTAGGTGTTCAGCACCACGATGCCGTCCTTCATGGCCTTCATGGCGTCCTTCACCAGGCGGTAGGCCCTGCCGGTGGCCAGGATGCAGTCCAGGCGGTTTTGGAGGATCTGCCGGGCCAGCTCCACCGCCTGGGCGAAGCGCTGGTCCGGCTCCTCCTCGCTGTCCCACCGGGGGTTAAAGTCGGCGATCATCTCCGGGATGACCCCGCCGCAGCCGGTGTTGTCGTCCAGGTCGATGGGCTGGATGAACCGCTCGTCCAGCCGCCCGGCCTCTGTCTCCCCCAGGATGGAGGCCCCGTATTCCCGCCACAGCAGGCCAAAGGCGGCGTAGGGGACGCCGTTTTCCCGCACCGGGGCGCCGGACTGGTGGTGGTCGAACTCTCCCCAGCCGATGTCAAAGGCCATACCGTCAAAGTCCTCCGGCAGCTGGAAGACCCGCCGGATGGCAACCTCCGGCTTCAGTATCTTCAGCAGCGCCGCGCCGAAGACGTCGTCGGCGTGAAACCTTCCGGCGTGGGTGTATACGACCTCTGGGATTTCCCGCATGAGCCTCTCCCCTTTTCATGGTAAAAGTTTGGATATCGCTTCTTCTATTCATCTATTTTACACATTTTGCGGGGGAAAAGCAATTGGATTTTCTCGAAAAATAGATTGCCGAAACCGCTCCAATGCCGTATAATCATGGTATATCCAATTGGAAGGAGCGTTTTGCCATGTCCCAGCACCAGATGAAATTTGAGACCATCCAGCTCCACGCCGGGCAGGAGCTGGCCGACCCCGCCACCGGGGCCAGGGCGGTGCCCATTTATCAAAGCTCTTCCTTTGTCTTCCAGGACGCCCGGCAGGCGGCGGAGCGGTTCGCCCTGGCGGAGGAAGGGTATATCTACTCCCGCATCAGCAACCCCACCTGCGATGTCTTTGCCTCCCGCGTCAACGCCATGGAAGGGGGGGTGGGGGCGGCGGCCTTTGCCAGCGGAGCCGCCGCCATCGCGGGGGGTGTTCTGGGCCTGTGCGGGGCGGGGGACCACATTGTTGCCGCCACCAATATCTATGGCGGCACCTACAGCGTCTTTGCCAACACCCTGCCCCGGTACGGCGTCACCTGCACCTTTGTGGACCCCCACGAAGAGGGGGCCTTTGAGGGGGCCATCCAGGAAAATACCCGCCTGGTCTTTGCGGAGACCCTGGGCAACCCCAACTCGGACCTCATCAATTTGGAGGCGGTGGCTGAAACCGCCCACCGGCACCGCATTCCCCTGATGGTGGACAACACCTTCGCCACCCCCTATCTCTTCCGGCCCTTTGAGCACGGGGCGGACATTGTGGTCCACTCCGCCACCAAATTCCTGGGGGGCCACGGCACCACCATCGGCGGGGTGCTGGTGGATAGCGGCGCCTTCGACTGGGCGGACAGCGGCAAATTCCCCTGCCTGGTGGAGCCGGACCCGGCCTACCACGGCCTCAGCTATGTGAAAAGCGCCGGCCGGGCAGCATACATCGCGCGGGTGCAGGGGGTCATCCTCCGGGACCTGGGGGCCTGCCTTTCCCCCATGAGCGCCTTCCTGCTCCTCCAGGGGCTGGAGACCCTCTCCCTGCGGGTGGAGCGCCACGTTAAAAACGCCCTGGCGGTGGTGGATTTTCTGAAAAATCACCCCAAGGTGGAATCGGTGAGCCATCCCAGCCTGCCGGAATGCGGCTGCCAGGAGCTGTACCGCCGGTACTTCCCCCAGGGGGCCGGTTCCATCTTCACCTTCCGGGTAAAAGGGGGGGAGGCGGCCGCCCTGGATTTCTGCAACCGCCTCCAGATTTTCTCCCTTCTGGCCAACGTGGCGGACGGGAAGAGTCTGGTCATCCACCCCGCCAGCACCACCCACGCCCAGATGAGCCGGGAGGAGCAGGCCGCGGCTGGAATCTTCCCCGACACCATCCGCCTTTCCATCGGCACCGAGCACATTGACGACATCCTGTGGGACCTGGGCCAGGCCCTTGGGCATTAAAGAACGGGAGGGTGCGCCTCTATGCTGAATCTTGCCCTTTGCAGCGATAACGTCACCCAGCTGGAGCACCTGGCCGGTCTTTTGGCGGCCTACGGCGAAGCCCACCCGGAGCCCGCCCTGAAGGTGCGCCGGTTCCACTCCCTCTACGACCTGCTGGACCGCCTGGCGGCGGGCTGCTCCTTTTCCCTCTGCCTTTTGGACCACAGCCACCAGTCCTGGATGGGGAACCTGACCCCGGAGGCCCTGCTGCGGAAATTTTTCCCTGACGGGGCCATTGTGGGCTTCACCACCCTTCCCTCCGCCGCCTTCCCCCAGCCTATCCCCAGCGACCCGCTGCGGCTGGCCGCCTGCCTCTGCAAGCCGGTGGACGATTACCTTC
>WSMP01000062.1 GCA_013316495.1 Angelakisella sp. | reverse complement strand
GTACTGCACCTTGCCGTCCCGCCCCATAGCGATGGTGGTTAGGAGGCCGTTTTGGCTGTGAATCATCCGCGCCCCGGTGTTCATCAGCAGGAAACAGCCGGTGCCATAGGTGTTTTTGGCCTCCCCGGCCTCAAAGCAGGTCTGGCCAAAGAGGGCGGCCTGCTGGTCCCCGGCACAGCCACAGACCGGCACCTCCACCCACTGGATGTTGGCGGTTCCATAGACCTCGCTGCATCCCCGCACCTCCGGGAGCATCTCCATAGGGATGTCCAAAGCGTCGCAGATGCGTTTATCCCAGCGCAGCTCCTGGATGTTATAGAGCATGGTGCGGCTGGCGTTGGTGTAATCGGTGACATGGACGGCGCCGCCGGTAAGTTTCCAGATGAGCCAGGTATCCACCGTCCCGAAGAGCAGCTCCCCTTGTCTGGCCCGCTGCCGGGCGCCGGGAATTGTATCCAGGATCCATTTCAGCTTGGTGGCGGAAAAATAGGCGTCCACCAAAAGACCGGTGTTCTCCTGGATGTAGGCGGCAAGCTCTTTATCCGCCAGCAGCTCCTGGCAGATGGGGGCGGTGCGGCGGCACTGCCAGACGATGGCGTTGCAGACAGGCCGCCCGGTGTCCCGTTCCCAGACGATGGTGGTTTCCCGCTGGTTGGTGATGCCGATGCCGGCAATCTCCTTGGCATCGATGCCGCTTTGGGCCAGTACCTCCATCAGCACACCGTACTGGGAGGAGTAGATTTCCATGGGGTCGTGCTCCACCCAGCCGGGATGGGGGTAGTGCTGGGTAAATTCCTTCTGGGCCAGCCCCACAATGTTCTGCTCCTGGTCAAAGAGGATGGCCCTAGAGCTGGTGGTGCCTTGGTCCAGGGCGATGACATACTGCTTCATAGCCTAAAAACCCCTTTCGTACACAAAGAAAAAGAGCCAGGCCGGGGGAATCGCTCCGCCCAGCCGCATCTCCTGCACAACATTACTTATATCATAGTGGAAAGGGGAGGCCCCTGTCAAGAAGGCGGGGGATTCTTGTGGGTTCCTACAGGAAAGGTTCATGATTTTTAGTGAATTCGTATACCTACTGCCTCGGAAAAGCGTGCCCGGATTTACCATAAAGGAACCGGCCACTCAGTTCATTCTGTATGGGGGCATATATTGCAAATCTTCTATAGTAACTGAAGTATTTCCTCGTAAAATTCATATAAGTTCACTAAAAAGCGCTGAAATCCTAACGGTAAAATATTATAATATAGTCCAATCAAGGCGAAAAAGAAGGAGAAATTTGCAGCTTTTTACGCATATCTGGTGTTTCTTGTGAAAGCAAACGTGAAAAATGAAAGGAGTACTATCGTGAACACAAAGAAATTCGCCTTCATAGCAGCCCTTGCTTTTGCGGTAACGAGTTTTACAGGTTGCGGAGCCTATGCACCAGGGAACGGAGCGCCATCGTACAGTGGGGCCAGCGCGGCACCGCCGTACAGTCCTATGACAGATGGCGCCAACGAGTACAACACTGAGCACAACACCGAGGAATATTCCGCCATCAAGGAGGCGGGTTTTAAGAATCCGCGAATCGAGCCCCTTTCCACCTTCTCCGCGGATGTGGACACAGCCTCCTATACCAACATCAGGCGCTATATAAACAGCGGCGATACGATCCCCGATGGCGCCGTGCGCATAGAAGAGATGCTGAATTACTTCTCCTATAACTACCCTGAGCCTGAAGAGGGCAAAGCCTTCAGTACAAGCGTTGAAATGGGTGACTGCCCCTGGAACAGGAATACAAAGCTGCTGAAGATCGGCCTTCAGACCAAGAAAATTGATACTTCGGAGATGCCGCCCTCGAATCTGGTTTTCCTGATAGATTCTTCAGGTTCGATGTCCAGCGACGACAAGCTCCCGCTCATCCAAAGGGCCTTTGGGCTGGTTACAGAGAATATGGGAGAGAATGATAAAATATCCATTGTAACCTATGCCGCCAGCAACGAAATATTGATTGAAGGCGCAACGGTAAACGATAAGGATGCGATCATGGATAAACTTTCCTCCCTAATCGCCTATGGCAGCACCAACGGCGAAGGGGGCATCGAGACCGCCTACAAGGTGGCGGAACGGAATTTCATAGAGGGCGGCATAAACCGCGTGATCCTTGCCACCGATGGGGACCTAAACGTGGGGATCACCAGCGAAAGCGGGCTGAAAAAGCTGATAGAGAGAAAGCGCGATGGCGGGATTTTTCTTTCCGTGATAGGCGTGGGAACAGGCAATATCAAGGACAACAAAATGGAAACGCTTGCGGACAACGGCAACGGAAATTATAGCTACATTGATTCGGTGACCGAGGCGGAAAGGGTTCTCATCGAGGAAAAGGGCGCAACATTTTTTACAGTTGCAAAGGATGTTAAATTCCAGCTGGAGTTCAATCCCAATGCTGTTAAAGGCTACCGTCTGATAGGGTATGAGAATCGGGCGCTGGAAAACGAGGACTTTGACAACGACAAAAAGGACGCAGGAGAGCTGGGTGCTGGACACAGCGTCACGGTGCTGTATGAGGTGGCGCTGACCGGTTCGGAACAGGAGGTAGCTGAATACGACCTTGCATTTGCCGAATCCAGCGGCACGGGAAGCACCGATATATGCAAGATTTCCACCAGATATAAGCCTATCGGCAGCGAGGAAAGCGTTCTTGAAGAAACCATGGTTCCCGCAGCGGTTATGGAGCAGGCCGTGTCAGAGGACTTTTGGTTCGCCTGCGCCGTGACGGAATTTGGAATGATACTGCGGGATTCGGAGTACAAAGGAACATCTACACTGGAGAGCGTGTTGGACTTTGCCGCCAGCGGCGGAACAAGCAGCGAGAAAAAGGAGTTTTTCTCCCTTGTGGAAAAGGCGCAGAAAATTTATTGATACGATGCCCTTGTGGAGCGGCTTCTTCCCCAAAGCAATAAGGGCTTGAGGAAATGAAAACCCCCTGCTATTCATTTGAGTAGCGGGGGTTTTTCGGCGGAAATAACCACATTTGGCGATGTTAATTTTTATGTAGACAACCCCGGCAGAATAAATTGTTCTATTCTCCACCCATCTTCTGTTTTTATCATCGTCACAGGGCCGCGCGCCATCCGTTTTGGGGCGGGGTTTTTCTGTCCAAGGTCGTCCAAATCGCAGAAGTAGGCAATCTGGTCAAATTCCAGCCGGTCTTCCCCAGAGGATACCAGCTCAAAACGGTCCAATTTGCCTAGGTGGGTTGCAATGCCCCCAGCGGTGAAATCCAAATGGTACAGCTGTCCGTCCAGGTCAAGATAGACCTTTCTGCCGGTTGTTTCTCCTTCAAAGGAATGGGTGTTCAGCGTTTCAAAGCAGCCGTCGGTAAAAACCGTCCGCATATCCCGGTAAAAATCATCCCAGCTGGTATAGACAATCCCCACATACCGCTTGTAGTTTACCCCCTCCACATCCTGATAGGTGGAGGAATTGGTCCATGCGGGGTCCTCTCCCACAAAGACGCCGGGTTCGAAGCAAAAGTAGTTCAGATAGGCGCGCCCTTTGTCAAACAGCTCCCATTGCTCTGGGGTGAGAAAATCTACTTGGTCGCGGGGAACCCCTGCCAAAGCAACAGCTGCACCTAAGGCGGAAGAGGAGGGGCGCCAGCCTGGCAGGCAGAAAGGGACAGCAGCAGAAGAAGGGCGAAAAATAGAGAACAGCATTTTTTTATCAGATAGCCTCTTCAATCCTTATCACTGGCGATATCAATAAGATATTTGTGAATCTGCAATTTATACTGTTCGTATAATCCCATATCAGTATACAAATCCTTGTAAAACTCGAAGAGATTCAGCTTTGTTTCGATGGTTTGGGGGAGCTTTGCCAGGCCAAAGCTGGTGGAGGTGATGCCCTTTTTGTTTTTGTAGTAGTAATAGAGGGGCAGCTGGATGGAGGCAAAGGTCTGGCAGTAGCGGATGTACTCCAGGTTGAAGAGAAAATCCTCGCTCCAGCCCAGTTCCTCGCTGCACCGGATGTGGTGGTCGTGGATGATGGCGGTGCGGTAGAGCTTGTTCCACATCACCCCGTAGTAGAAGCTGGAGGGTTCCTCCATCAGCTGGGTGGCGAATTCCCGCTGGGTCAGCACCTTGTCCGTCTCCAAAAAGCCGTGGACGCTTTTGCGCTTTTTGCCCACCACCCGGTAGTAATGGCAGATGACCATATCCGCCTGGGTGCGCTGGGCCCGCTCCACCAGCAGCTGGGTGGCCTCCATGGCAACCCGGTCGTCGGCATCCACAAATTGCAGGTATTCTCCCCGCGCCCGGTCGATGGCGGTGTTGCGGGTGGCGGAAACCCCGCTGTTCTCCTGGTCCATCACCTGGATGCGGGGGTCGATATCCCCATACATCCGGCAGATGGGCAGGCTCACATCCTTGCTGCCGTCATTTACCAGCAGAATCTCAATATTCTCGTAGGTCTGCTTACGGACGCTTTCGATGCAGGCGGCCAAGTGGGGGGCGGCGTTGTAAACCGGGATGACGATGCTCACAAGGGGCTTTTCCATAGATTTGACCTCCTGGGGCGGAATTTTGTCACCCATAGTTTAACATAAAGCGGGAACTAATACAAGGGCGTTTCCGGATCCGGGGGATACTGCCGCAGGAGGCCCGGCAGCTCCCGGAAGTAGACCCAGATGAGCAGCAGATCGGCGGCAAACCAGGCGGCAGGGTTGGCCAGACAGATAGCCAGGTAGTGAAGGGGCTTCACCAGCCAGAAGGCCACCGCCCACCGGGCAGCCAGCTCGAAGGCTCCCGCCGCCATGGCGGGCAGCCCGAAGCCAAGCCCCTGGATGGAGTTGCGCAGGGCCAGCAGCAGCCCCAGGGCGGGGCAGAAGAAGCCGTTTACCGCCAGAAAGCGGGCGGAAAGGGCCACCATCTCCTCCACCTCCTCCCCGGTGAGGAAGAGCCGGGAGAGGGGCGCCCCCAGCAGCACCGACGCCCCCATAGCGAAGAGGCAGTAGAGGAGACAGGCCCCCAGACTGGCCCGCAGCCCCGCCCGCACCCGGTCGATGCGCTCCGCCCCCAGGTTTTGGCCGCAGTAGGTAGCCATGGTGATGCCCATAGTTTCCAGGGGGCTCATAAGGAGGTTGTGGACCTTGGTGCCAGCGGTGACGGCGGCCACCACCCCGCTCCCCAGGGCGTTTACCGCCGCCTGGATAAGAATGGTCCCCACCGCGGTGATGGAAAACTGGAGGGCCATGGGCAGGCCCATAAACAGCAGCTGGCGCAGCTCCGAGGGCTCCGGGCGCCAGTCCTCCCGCTCCAGGCGCAGCAGGGGCACCCGGCGGAGAATATACAGCAGGCACAGAAGGCCGGAGATCCCCTGGGAAAGGACGGTGGCCCAGGCGGCTCCCGCCACTCCCATCCCGAAGCAAAGGATAAAGACCAGGTCCAAGGCGATGTTCAGAAGGGCCGCGGCGGTGAGGAAGAAGAGGGGGGTGCGGCTATCCCCCAGGGCCCGAAGGATGCCGGAGAGAAGGTTATACAGCATGGTGGCGGGGATGCCCCCAAAGACGATGACAATATAGAGATAGGCGTCCGGGAGGATATCCGCCGGGGTGTCCATAAGGGCCAGCACCGCGGGGGTGGAAAGGACGGTGGCGGTGGTGAGAAAAAGGGCGATTCCAGCAGAGAGAAGGACGGCCCCCGCCGCCGAGCGGCGCATCCGCCGGTAGTCCCCGGCGCCGAAGTGCTGGGCCACCGGGATGGAAAAACCGCTGCAAACCCCGGTAACAAATCCCAGCACCAGAAAGCTCAGGGAGCCGGTGGAGCCCACCCCCGCCAGGGCGGTGACCCCCACAAACCGCCCCACGATGAGGGTATCCGCCATGCTGTAGAACTGCTGGAACAGGCTCCCCAGCACCAGGGGGCCGCAAAAAAGGAGTATCACCTGCAAAGGCTTTCCCCTTGTCATATCTTTGACCAAGAAAATCGCTTCCTTTTTGTAGAAATCTGCTAAATGATAATGCGATTTCTCCAAAAAGTCAAGGGGGAAATTTGTAAATCTTTGCCTGCTTTGTGCTCCATACAAAAAAGAGCGGGGATTTCTCCCCGCTTCAGGCTGTCGAAAAACTCTCCCCAGGAGCAGGGCCTATCGGTCAAGAGGGGGAAAAAGTGTGAAAAGGGGGGCCGTAAGGCCCCCTCTTTTTGCGTAGAGGGAGCGAAGCGACCGGATAACCCCGCCGCAATCGGCGGGCCCCAGACGGTCGAAAAGGCTTTTTCGACCGTCTGGGGCGGGGATTTCTCCCCGCTCTGGACAGAGCCTGATGAAAATAAAGGTCAGTCGTGCTTGATGGCCTCCAGGGCGGAGATTTTGACCCCCCGGTTGGCGGGGAGGAGACCAAAGACCACGCCCACCAGGACGGAAAAGGCCAGGGCAATCCCCACCAGCCAGAGGGGGATGATGGAGAGCTTGCTTCCAGGACCCAGCATCGCTTCGGCCACAAATTTGTTGACGCCCAAAGATCCGGCGTAGCTGAGGGTTACCCCCATAAGTCCTCCCAGCAGGCCGATCATCCCGGCCTCCAGGAGGAACATCACCCGAATATCCCGGACCTCTGCGCCGATGACCTTCATCACGCCAATCTCCCTGGTGCGCTCGTAGATGGACATAATCATGGTATTGGCAATGCCGATGGCGGCCACCAGCAGGGAGAAGCCCGCCAGCACCCCCAGCACAATTTGGATGGTGAGGGCCTGCTTCTGCATCATCTCCCGGCCGTCGTTCATGGAGCCGCAGTCAAAGCCCATGGCTTCGATGGCGTCCTGCACCGCAGAAACCGAGTCTACATCCACGCACTTTACCCGCACGTCCTCGTAGTTTATCTTTTTGCTGTCCCCGGTTTTCTTAATGCCGTTTTGCTTATTGTACTTCTGCTCCAGGGCCTTCATCTCGTTGATATCCATAAAGGCCGCGTTGGTGGTCTCCCAGCTGGTGTCATCCTTCAGCAGCACCCCTGCAATTACCGGCTTTACCTCCAGATCCTTGCCAATGGGGTTGCCATTGGCATCGGTCTTTTGGCTGGGGAGATAAAGGATGAGCTTATCCTTCATAATGTCCACATAGGGGTCGTGGATGCGGCCATATTGGTCGGGGTAGGGGTCCACCCGGTTGTTGCGCTTCTTCTTGGTGTCGTAAAAACGGTAGGCAAACTGTTCCCCCACCACCATGCTGTATTCCTTATCCCGTTCCTCCAGATATTTGCCTTCCTTCAGCTGGTACCCCAGCTTTTCCAGGGCCTCCGGATAAACGCCATAAAGCTGGGGGAAACACAGGTAGCGGCCGTTTTTGGTCTTCATCTGGAAGCTCAATTCCCAGTTCTGGTAGAAGGGGGTGGCGATGTCCACCCCGTCCAGCGCCTGGATTTGGGCCACCGCGGCGTCGTCCATGGTCACCTGGCTGTTCCAGTTGTAGACGTTTATGACGGTAAGGTCCCCCCAGGAGGCCATCTGTTCATCGTAGGTGACCGAAAGGCCAATGCCGATAGAGACAGCCACAATAATGAGGGCCACGCCGATGACCACCCCCAGGGCGGTGAGGAAGGTGCGCAGCTTCCGGCGGATGAGGTTCCGAAAGCAGATGGTAAGAATATCAGAGATTCGCATCCTCTTCCTCGCTCCTCTTCTTCAGGATGTGCCTGCGGACCAGGAGGCCTACCACCAGGGCCGCCACCGCAACGCCTCCGGCGATGAAGGGCCAGGAGGGCTTCTTTTCTCCTTCATCCATCAGGCTGGGGTCGTCCATCATGCCGGGGTCAAAATCCCCCATACCGCCGGGGAATTCCATCCCCGCCGAGGGGTCCACCACCGTGGTGGACCAAAGGATGGTGGCGGTCTTTTCCTCCATGTTGGTGTCTTCGTAGATGATTTTAATCTCCCCGTTGCACACCCCTTCCCCGTTGGGCAGGATAGTAAATTCCGCGCTGCCGGTGGAACCGGAGGTAAGGTTCCCCAGGTTCTGCTGCTGGCCGGGGTTCTGGATATCGCCGCTGATTTCGGCGGAAAGGTTGTAGACGTCGCTGCGGCCCTTGTTGACAAAGTTTACTGTAAGGTAATTTTCCTCCCCCAGGTAGGCCTCGGCGGGGGCGTCCACGCCGGTCACCTGGAAGCGGTCGATTTGCACCACCGGGATGGAGATGGTCTCCTGGGTGGAGTTGTCCCGGCGGGAAACCAGGTGGTCATCGATATACTGGTACTTCATGGAAATATCAATATTGTGGGACTGGGGGGCAGCGTTTACCTTGGCGGTGACCTGCACCGTCTGGGATACCGAGCTTTCGGTATCCAGGTGGTCGATGTAGAAGGTGTTGGAGGAGCTGGTGAGCATCAGCGCCTCCGGCATGGTGATGGTGACCATCATGTTGGTGACGTCAATGTTCCGGCTGGTGTTATACAGGGTGATGGAGAGGGGGAAGGTTTGCCCGGCGGTGACGGTGCCGCCGTAGCTGTAGTTGCTGACGATGACATAGGGGGTCGCCATCTGCATATCGCTGTAGTCCGGCTTGCCGTCGTCGTCGTTGTCCACAGGGGGTGTGTAGGGAACACAGGCATCAATGGTGGCCTGGTGAGTAGAATAATAGCCCTTCTCCGCATATGCCTCTTTGCTTTTGATTGTCAGGTTTAAGATGTTTCCTTTTCCGGTGTATTTTAGCTTTGTTAATTCAAGCTCATACACAACACCGTTTCCTTCGCCATTTGGATCAGTAGGATTTTTGACAATGTACTTGCTATCCTCGGTGGGGACAAAACTCCCGCCGCTAACTACAGCATTTACATAAGAGTTTATCCCATCCCCAACATCAGCGGCCGCAGCATTGGGGTTGGAAATACGGATTCGGAAGGTTGCAGTGCACCCAGAGGTAAGGGTGGGGGCGCGCAAGGTATCATTCTGGGAGTCGGAGTTAAAGTCATAAATTAGGTTGCCCCGTGAGTCCCAGGCCTGCCACAGGGTGCAGTCCATGGTATTTTGG
>WSMP01000061.1 GCA_013316495.1 Angelakisella sp. | reverse complement strand
GGGAAAGGGGGGCCGGGTCTCCGTCCTCAAAGCGCTCCCCGCCGTAGGCGGCTTCTACCGCCGCAGCCAGCTCCTCCTGGGTCCAGTCGGTCAAAAACCGGGAGAGGACCCACACCGCCCGCTGGGTGTAGGTCATTTTGGCAAGGGCCTGCAGGTCCTCCCCCGTGAGGGCGGGCACCGTCTCCGGAACAAAAAGCCCCCCTTCCGGGGAGATACCCTGTACAATGGCCTCCTGGGCCGTCACCTGCCGACTGTTGTCCCTTGTGCTCGTATAATTCATGGCAGCATACCTCTTTTACAGATTCTTTTCCATCTCGTCGGTGGGCCCATAGTTCACCTTCCAGTCCAAAAAGGAGCCCAATGTCCCGCAGCTGGTGCAGCGGCTGCCGATGTAGACCCAGCGGACGTCGCCGTTCTCCCGGCGCAGGAAACCCACCCGGACGTTGAAGGTCTTGCTCTCCTTGCAGACCGGACACCTTTTCAGCCGGGGGCGGGCGCCCTCCCAGTACTCCTCCCCATCCAGAAGGATCTTTTTGACGCCGCAGGCAGCGCACTTCACCTGGATGACGCCTTCGTTTGCGTCACACCGCACCTCAAAGGCATCGCCCTCGCAGCTGTGGCAGACCACCGGCTTTACCTCCAGCCCCGGCTCCTCGACGTACAGCCGGAGATACGGGTCGATGTCCTCTGGGCTGTCCCCGGTCCAGTACTTTTTGCTTCGGTCGATCATCGTCGCGCCTCCTCCACTTTACTCCGGCAGCTCTCCAAAGGCCCTGTCCAGGAAGGGGTTGCCACCCCCCAGGGGCTTCGCGGTCAACCGGAAGAGGACGCAGCCGTCGGGGCAGACCACCGTCTTGACATACCGATCCTCGCCGCCCACCCTTCTGAGGTCGCCGCCGGAGCGCACCGCCTCCATCAGGGGGAAGAGGGTCAGCATCGCCTTGGGACAGATGCCATACCCCTGGCCGTTCACCGGGCTGCCGTAGGTGCAGTGGTAGGTGTCCCCCACCTCCTCGCCGTTGCGGCAGTAGTGCTCAGTGCTGTCTCCCTGCAGGAATCCCACCACCTCTACCCGGAACTCATACTCCTCATCCAGCCACTTTTTCATTTTCCCTCTCCTTTCGCATCCCTGGCAAAATATCCCCTATAATCTTTATCCCCGTTTTTTTAATACGACAAGATACTCCGTGGTACCTTCCTCCAGCTTTTTCTCCCCCGTTGGAACAAACCCATGGCGCCGGTAGAAGGAAAGGGCCTGTGTGTTTTTCTCCAGCGCCCACAGATGATCCGCATGGAGCTCCCGGACCGCATATTCCAGCAACGCTTCGCCAATCCCCCTCCTTTGGAAAAAGGGGTCAACATAGACTTTGCAGAGCTCGCTTCCATCCACCTGGACGAATCCCCGGATGATCCCATCATCGTAGACATACAGATTTTTAAGGACTGCTGGCTGCTTAAAATAGCAGTCCGCCAAAGGGACTACCTGCAACTGGTCAAAGGAAAAACTTTCATCCCCGAAGATCGGAAAGAAGTTTATTCGGTTATTGAAAACATATATTTCAGCCACCCGCGACAGATCGCCTGCTGCCGCCCTTCGGATACTCATTTTGTCATCGCACCCTTCTCTATTCGCTGATATCCGCGCCGGAAAACGTCTGGACAACCTTGATCCTCCCAAGGATGTGCTGGTTAAACTCCGCCAGCTCCTCCGCTGGGACCCACAGCTCCCGGTGGCGGGCGGCCCCCACGGTGTGTACCTCGAAGCGCCCGGCATATTCGTCCTCCACCTCAAAGCGGGTGACATAGCCTCTGCCATCCCCGGTCTTGGTGTTCCAGCGGGCAGCGATCTCCACGGCGTATTCCTCCTCCAGCACCGGGTAAAAGATGGGCTGCTCCGGGAGCCGGGGCGGATACTCCCGCCAGCCGCTCTCCTGGATAAGCCGCAGCTCCGCCGTGCCTACCGGCCTGTACAATACCATTTTTCGCACCTCACAGGGCAGTTTTCTTGTACCGCTTCCAGAAGTCCAGAGCGTTTTGGAAGCAGATTTTATCGGTAAGCGCTTCCCCCAAACCGGCGGCCAGCATCACATCCCGCAGCTCCCCCAGGCTGTGGGCCCCATCCATAAAAGCGGGAAGGGTGGCCCCATCGAAGTCGGACCCCAGGGCAACGCAGTCCTCGCCCCCCAGGTCCAAAAAGTGGAGGATATGGGCCATCAGCTGCTCTGGCGTCACGTCCCGGCGGCCCATCTCCACATCGGCCAGGAACATGGTGCAGAAGTTGATGCCGACAATTCCCCCCATGTCCCGAATCACCTTGAACTGCTCGTCGGTGAGATTGCGGCTGTGGTTTCGGACCGCCCGGCTGTCCGAATGGGTGGCCAGAAAGGGGCGGCGGGCCATTTTAGCCATCTCCCAGAAGCCGGGGTCGTTAAGGTGGGAGACATCCACCATCATCCCCAACTCCTCCATCCGGGCCACCGCTTCCCGGCCAAAGGAGGTGAGACCCATCTGGCTGTCGCTGCCGCTGCCAAGCTCGTTGGGGGCGTTCCAGGTGAGGGTCATCATCTGCACCCCCTCTTCCCAAAGGCGGTCCAGCATCTCAATGCGTCCGCCCAGGGCCGCGCCCCCCTCCACCGAAAGGATGGCGGCCCTCTTCCCCTCCGCCAGGACCCCTTCCAGCTCCTCCGGGGTCCGCACCTGGCGGATTAGGTCCCCATGGGCCTCCATCCGGCTGCGGAAGACAGCGGCACAGCAGCCGAAGTAATCTATCGCCCTCTGGCCCCGGTATTCGTCCGGGATAAAGAGCGCAAAGGTCTGGCACCAGTCCCATTCCTCCGGGAGCTTATGCAGATCGATGTGGAAGCCGTTGTCTACAAGGCTCATCTCCTCCGCCCTGCTTTCTTGGGGAGCGGTCTCCAGGCAATAGACGCTGTTAGCCGGGTCCACCCCCGGCTCCCGTGTGATGGTATCGCAGTGCAGGTCAAAAAAACGAGGATGTCCCATGGTCAATACCCCTCCCAAAAGGCTGATCTGTAGTATTCAAAGCCGCTTACCAGCTCCCGGCCGTTCACCTGTTCCACCGTCACCGCCGCCACGTCCATCCGGGGCTGGAGGGTGCATCCCGTCTTCAGCATCCAGGCTTTGGCAGTAAGCAGCAGCTTTTTCTGCTTGCGCCGGTCCACCGCCGTCAGGGGGCCTACCATCGCTCCAGGACGGCGGGCCTTCACCTCCACAAAGGCGGCTATCTCCCCCTTTTGGGCGATGATATCCACCTCCCCCCAGGGGCAGCGCCAATTCCGGGCCAGTATTTCATAGCCCTCCTTTTGGAGCCAGCAGACGGTGTAATCCTCCCCCGCCCGGCCGGTGCGCTGGGCCGGGGTCCTTCTGCCGGTCACGCTTCCTTTTCCTGGAGCACCTTCCGAAGGAAGGAACGGCGGTGGATGGGGGAAACACCGTGTTTTTCAATAAGCTCATAATGGAGCTTTGTGGGGTAGCCCTTGTGCTTTGCCAGCTGGTACTGGGGGTACTCCTGATCCAATTCCAGCATATACCGGTCCCGGCTCACCTTTGCCAGCACCGAGGCCGCAGCGATGGCAGCGGATTTCCCGTCCCCCTTCACCACCGTCCGGGTGGGGATAGGCAGCCCCGGATCCCGGTTGCCGTCCACCAGGGCCAGCTGCGGCAGTTGGGGGACTCCATCCCCTGCCAGCATCCGCTCATAGGCCCGGTGCATCGCAAGAAAGGTGGCCTGGAGGATGTTCAGCCGGTCAATCTCCTCCGGGGAGGCAGTCCCGATGCCAAACCAGGCCTTCCCCTCCCCCAATATTTCCTCGAAGATGGCTTCCCGGCGCTTCTCTGTAAGTTTTTTGGAATCGTTCAGCTCCGGAATCTCCACCCCTGGCCGGAGGATGGCGCAGGCGGCAAAGACCGGCCCTGCCAGGGGACCCCGCCCCGCCTCATCCACCCCGCAGAGGGTGAGGCCAAAGGAGGCGTCGAACTCCCAAAGCCCGCGGTTGTCCTTCTTTTCTGCCACAGGTTTCCCTTCCTTCTGTCACGGAGATTTTTCCAAGGTGATGCGGCCCCACTGGCCCCCCCGGAATTCGTCCACCACGGTGATGGCGGCCCGCTCGGTGTTCACATGGCCGCCGGGGAGGAGCATCCCCCGCTTGCGGCCAATCTGCTCCAGCAGGTCAAAGGGCTCGCTTTCGGCCACTGTCTCCAGCGGGAGATTATACCGGGCGGCAATCTTCTCCCCTTCCGTTGGGGCCAGCACCTCCAACAGGCGCACCGCCAGGTGCTCAACGTCCAGCACCTCGTCCTTCACCGACCCCACAAAGGCCAGCCGCTCCCCCGCCAGCGCATCCTCGAACTTGGGCCAGAGGACGCCGGGCATATCCAAAAGCTCCACCCCGCCGGGGAGGGTGACCCACTGCTTCCCCCTGGTGACGCCGGGGCGGTCCTCCACCTTGGCCCTCTTGTTGCCGGCCAGGCGGTTGATGAGGGAGGACTTCCCCACATTGGGGATACCCACCACCATTACCCGAATGGTGCGCCCTGTCATCCCGTTCCTCTCCCATTGGGCAATCTTTTCCGCCAGAACAGAGCGGATGGCGGGCAGGAACTGCCCCAGCCCTTGACCGGTGCGGCAATCGGCAGCCAGGGCGGGAATACCCTGCCCCCTGTACCACTGGCACCAGCGGCGGGTCTCCTCCGGCTCGGCGGAATCGCTTTTGTTCAGCAGCAGCAGCCGGGGTTTCCCGCCCAGCAGGCGGTCCAGCTCCGGGTTGCGGCTGCTTTGGGGGATACGGGCATCGGCCAGTTCCACCACCAGGTCCACCAGGCGCAGGTTCTCCTGCATCAGGCGGCGTGTCTTCGCCATGTGGCCGGGAAACCACTGCACCGGTAAAATCTCCGCCATAGGGCCACCCTCCTTTCTATACCTTATTACTATACTTCAGCCAATGGCGCCGAACCGCTCCAGGGGGGCGAAGCGGAAAAACACTTTCCCTTCAATGTCCTCCCTGGGGACAAAGCCCAGGACGCTGCTGCGGCTATCCTGGGAATGGTTGCGGTTATCCCCCAGAACAAAGCAACAGCCCTCCGGCACCGTTACCGGGAAGGCAATATCTCCACTAAGGTGGGTGGCCTCCTGGACATAGGGTTCCTCCAGACGCTGGCCGTTGACGAACACCGCCCCAGCCTCAAAGTCAATCTGCACCGTGTCGCCGCCGGTGGCGATAATACGCTTCACCAGGTGCTTTCCCGCCCGGTCCTTCGCCTTTATTGCCACAATGTCCCCAGGCAGAGGCTCCTTGTAGCCCATCATCTGCACCAGGATGCAGTCCCCGTCCCAAAGGGTGGGCTCCATAGAGCTGCCCCGCACCAGGGAGGCCCGGACAAAGAACATGAAGACGCCAGCCAGAAGAAGGGCTACCAGCAGCATATGGAAAAGGCTCCACAGGGAGCTTTCCAGGGAGTAGGACTGCTCCTTTGTCAGGGTATCGGAATTTGGGTCCATCAGCCCTTCAATATCCATCTCCTCCGGCCCCATGGAACCACCTCCTCCCGCCGGTGATCTATTAGAGTTCGTAAATCTCCATGGTCTCCCTGCTGTTAAATTTCCGCAGGGATTCGTTCATCATCTCCTCCACATAGTCTCCGTCGGACATGGTGGTGAAGAAAAGGATGTCCTCCCGCTCAAAGCCATTTTTGGTAAAGACCTCCTCCGGCAGGGCCTTGATGCTTGCCTCCAGCACAGCCATATACGCCACGGCAAACTCCCACTTTTCCGGGGACGCCGTGCAAAGGTCAATCTCCTTGCAGGCGGCTGCAACGTCCACCAGAGGCTGGTAGAGAAAGTCGGTTTCCGGCTCCAGCTGCTCGTCCCAATCGTAGAATTCGTCGATGCTGCCGCTGGTATCCCAGGTGATGAAGCAGCCGGAAAAATCATCGGTGGTCATAAAGCCAATTTCGCAAAAGTCACTGCCCTTTTCTTTCTTCAGAATCTCATCAATAGCGCCGGGCAGATGGGCGGCAAGGCCCTCCCGAAATTTTTCAAATCTTGTCAGCTCCATGGTAAACTCCTTTCTGTCAATCCATAAGACAAAAGGGAACAGCTGGCTGTCCCCTTCTCTTTACCTATTTTCGGTTTTAGCGGATGGCTTCCTTCACCTTGGCGGCCTTGCCCACCCGATCCCGCAGGTAGTAGAGCTTGCTGCGGCGTACCCGGCCCTTGCGGATCAGCTCCACGCTGTCCACGTTGGGGGAATGCACCGGGAAGACACGCTCCACGCCCACGCCATGGGACATACGCCGGACAGTGAAGGTCTCGTTGATGCCGCCGTGCTTCTTGGCAATCACAGTGCCCTCAAAAGCCTGAAGACGGGACTTTTCGCCCTCCTTGATGCGGACCTGCACCCGAACCGTGTCGCCAATCTCCACCTTGGGGGCGTCTGCCTTCAGGCAGCTGTCAGAAATCAGTTTCAAAGCGTCCATAAAATTCCTCCTTAAAATATCCAGGCATTCTTACCAGCGCTCCCGGCGCAGGCAGCGGACTGTCTGGTTTGACCTTCCGGCCCTCCCTCTGTTGGGGATTGCCGCCATCAAAACCCGCAGGGAAGCACTCCCCACAGTTCTCATGCCTTAATACTATACCACAGGGTGTTGGGAAATGCAAGAAAAAATTTAAGAAAAACGGGATTTTTCCCTTCTTTCCCCATTTGTCCATTCTTGACAAGGGCGGGGGAAACCGGTAGAATATTTTTTAATAAACCGTATTTTTCTGGTATGAGAGGAGCTCTTATAATGTTTAAAAACGGCGACCGTTTCCAGAAGATTTACACCCAGGGCGTTGTTACTGTGTCGGAGATTTGGGTGGATACCATTACCGGCGTCCAGTACCTTTTCCACAAGGATGGCAACGGTGCTGGATTCACCCCCCTGTTAGGAGCGGACGGCAAGCCTGTCATCTCCCGCGAAGGGCTGGAGCCGTGACCACTATCACCCTGGATGGCCCGGACCGAGCCGGAAATCTCCGAAGGTGGCAGGCTCTCCTGGGTGAATTTGCCCCTTTTGCTCACACCTTCCAGCTGCACTGCTGGGAGGACGAGAAGGAGGCCATCGCCCTGGCGGGGCAGCACGGCGCAGAGGAGGCGGCAAGCTGGGAGCACGGGCGGGTATTTGCCGGGGATGTTACCCCTGCCTTTCTCCGGATGCTCCTTCAGCAGCCCCTCCCCCAGGACTGCGGGGAGGCTCCAAAGCTGACCCCCTTCTTCTCCATTTTTTTGGATAACGGCTTTTGCAGCGAGCACTACGGCACCGAGGTCCACATCATCACAGAGGAGGACATTCCATGACAAAAAAAGAGCGGGCCGCGGCCTGCATCGCCCGGCTGGAGGAAAAATATCCCGGCGCCCAGTGCTCTTTGGAGTACCAAAAGGCCCATGAGCTGCTTATCTCGGTGCGGCTGGCGGCCCAATGCACCGACGCACGGGTGAACCTGGTGACTCCGGTGCTCTTCGGCAAATTCCCCACAGTCCAGGCCCTGGCGGAAGCCCCGGTGGAGGACGTGGAGGAATGTATCAAATCCTGCGGCCTCTATAAGACCAAGGCGCGGGATATTGTCGCCTGCTGCAAAATGCTGGTGGACCAGTACGGCGGGGTGGTGCCGGACACCATTGAAGAGCTGGTAAAGCTCCCCGGCATTGGCCGGAAGACCGCCAATCTGGTGGTAGGGGATATTTACGGAAAGCCCGCCATTGTCTGCGACACCCACTGCATCCGCATCACCAATCTTCTGGGGCTGGCGGACAGCAAGGACCCGGCAAAGGTGGAAAACCAGCTGCGGCCCATCCTCCCCCCGGAAAAATCCAACGACTTCTGCCACCGGCTGGTGCTTTTTGGCCGGGAGGTGTGCATTGCCCGGCGGCCCCAGTGCGGGGTGTGCCCCTTAGCGGACCTTTGCCTGAATAAGCCCGCGCCGGCCAAGGGATAGGCGGCTGCCATGAACCAGCTTTTTATCCGGCAGGCCGCCATCGACTGGGAACGGATTGCATCGGACGATTACCTCCGCCGCATCCCTGCTTTGCAGGGATTGGAGCGTCTGGAGCTTTCCGCTCCGGTCACCTTTTTTGTGGGGGATAATGGTACCGGCAAATCCACCCTCCTGGAAGCCATTGCTGTGGCCTACGGCTTCAACCCGGAGGGAGGCACCAAAAACTACCACTTCTCCACCTACGATTCCCACTCCGGCCTCTATTCCGCCATCAAGCTCATCAAGGGCTACCGCCGGGCGGAGGGGGGCTATTTTCTGCGGGCGGAAAGCTTTTACAACGTGGCTACCAAGGAGATGGAGTATACCGACCCCAAGCATCCCTCCCAGCGGTATCACGACCGGTCCCACGGGGAAAGCTTTATGAGCCTGCTCCAAAGGTGGCTGGGCAGTACCGGCGTTTTTTTGTTTGACGAGCCGGAGGCGGCCCTCTCCCCCCAGCGGCAGCTGACGCTGCTGGCGGAAATCTACCATTCCGCCGGCAGGGGCTCCCAGTTTCTCATCGCCACCCATTCCCCCATTCTGCTGGCTCTTCCCGGCTCGGCCATCTTCACCTTCGACGATGGCCCTATCCATCCCTGTGCCTACGAGGAAACCGGCAGCTATCAAATCACCAAAATGTTCGTCAACAACCGCGACCGGCTGCTGCGGGAGCTGCTGGCCGAGGAGGAATAGCCAGTTACAGCCCCGGCAGCGGATGCTGGAGCTTTTCATCCAGCCTAAGCAATAAAACAAAATCACCTGCGCAAAAACAGCCGCCCGGAAGTAACACCAGGGCGGCTGTTTGCCTATTCTTTTTCCGAAAAATTAGCGGTTATTGAGCATCCGGATGATATCTGTAAGGTCGATGTCATCCCCAGGGTCGTTGAAGGCATCCTGAACCGGTTCCTCAACAGGCCGTTCCTCCCCCAAGGCGCTCAGGTCCTCTGCCAGGGAGGGAGCGGGCTGCTGCGGCGCAGGGGCCGGGGCCGGGG
>WSMP01000060.1 GCA_013316495.1 Angelakisella sp. | reverse complement strand
TGGCTAGTTTTCCGATGCCGTTTTCCTGGGCCAGGCGGGTGGCCGGAACATAGAGGGCGGTGATGTCCTCCCGGCTGGTCCGGCGGTCCACCAGGGCGCTGTCAATAACCGCCACCCCGCCAGGGGCTACCGTGTCGATAAACTTATCGTAGGAGGGGTTGTTCATCACCACCAGGGCGTCCGGCTCCAGCACCAGGGGGGAGCCGATGGGCCGGGAGGAGAGGCAGACGCTGCAATTAGCGGTGCCCCCCCGCATCTCCGGGCCGTAGCTGGGGAGCCAAGAGACCTCCCGGTTCTCCACCATCCCGGTGTAGGCGGCCACCTTGCCCGCAAAGAGAATCCCCTGGCCGCCAAAGCCGGCAAAGACAAAATTCCAGTCCTTCATTCAGAATACCCCCTTTTCGTTTGCGGTGCGGTCCTGGTAGACCCCCAGGGGATAATAGGGCATCATGTTCTGCCGCAGCCACTCCAGGGCCTCGGTGGGGGTCAGACCCCAGTTGGTGGGACAGGTGGAAAGGACCTCCACAATGGAAAAGCCCTTCTTTGCCGCCTGGGTCTCAAAGGCCTTTTTGATGGCGGCCTTGGCCTTCCGGATGTTGGGGACGGTATCCACCGATACCCGCTCCGCGTAGGCCACCCCGGAAAGGGTAGCCAGCATCTCGCACACCCGCACCGGGAACCCGGCGGTGGTGACGTCCCGGCCGTAGGGGGTGGTCTGGGTCACCTGCCCCGGCAGGGTGGTGGGGGCCATCTGTCCCCCGGTCATGCCGTAGATGGCGTTGTTCACAAAGATGACGGTGATGTTTTCCCCCCTGGTGGCGGCGTGGACCGTCTCCGCCGTACCGATGGCGGCCAGGTCCCCATCCCCCTGGTAGGTGAAGATCATCCCATCCGGGAGGGCCCGCTTGAGGCCGGTGGCAATGGCCGGGGCCCGGCCGTGGGGGGCCTCCACCATGTCGCAGGCAAAGTAGTCGTAGGCCATTACCGAGCAGCCCACCGGGGCGACGCCTACCGCCTTGCCCCCGGCGTCCAGCTCCTCCAGGCTTTCCGCCACCAGCTTATGGATGATGCCGTGGGTGCAGCCGGGGCAGTAGTGCAGCGGCGCATCGGTGAGCATCTTGGATTTTTGATATACCATCGCCATTATCGGTCACCTCCAGCCATTTTCCTTACCGCTTCCACCACTTCCGAGGGCTTGGGGATGACGCCGCCGGTTCTGCCGAAGAAGCCCACCGGCGCCTTTCCCTCCACCGCCAGGCGGACGTCGTCCACCATCTGGCCCATGCTCATCTCCACACTGAGGAATCCCTTCACATGGGGGATGTGGGCGCGGATGGCGTCCTTGGGGAAGGGCCAAAGGGTGATGGGCCGCAGCAGACCCGCCTTTATCCCCTGGGCCCGGAGGGTATCCACCGCCGACTGGCTGACGCGGGAGGTGGCCCCAAAGGCCACGAGAATGTAATCCGCATCGTCACAGAGGTACTGCTGGCACCGCTGCTCCTTCGCCTCGATTTGGGCATAGCGGGCAAAGCGCTCCACCACGGTGCGCTCCAGCTCGTCCGCCTTCAGGTACAGGGAGTTGATGATGTTGTGGGGGCGCTTGTTCTGGTGGCCGCAGGCGGCCCAGGGCTTTTCAGCGCCGCCCTCCACCGGGTCGGGGAAGGACACCGGCTCCATCATCTGGCCTAAAAGGCCGTCGGAGAGAAGAAGGGCGGGCATCCGGTATTTTTCCGCCAGATCGTAGGCCAAAAAGACCAGGTCCACCACCTCCTGCACCGTGCTGGGGGCAAAAACCAGCACATGGAAATCCCCGTGGCCCAGGGCGCGGGTGGCCTGCCAGTAATCCGACTGGGCTGGCTGGATGCCCCCCAGTCCGGGGCCGCCCCGCTCCACATTGACGATGAGGCAGGGCAGGTCGCTCCCTGCTATGTAAGAGATGCCCTCTGTTTTGAGGGAGATGCCGGGGGAAGAAGAGGAGGTCATGGCCCGTACCCCGGCGGAGGCCGCCCCCAGCACCATGTTAATGGCGGCAATCTCCGATTCCGCCTGGAGGTAGGTCCCGCCGATTTTCGGCATCTTTTTGGACATATAGGCCGCCACTTCGGTCTGGGGGGTGATGGGGTAGCCGAAGAAGTGGCGGCAGCCGGCGCGGATGGCCGCCTCCGCCATCGCTTCGTTTCCCTTCATCAAAACGCGCTCTGACATATTCCAACCACCTTTCTACTTTTCCACCGCAATAGCGCTGTCCGGGCAGATGATGCCGCACATCGCGCAGCCGATGCAGCTTTCCTGGTCTGTGACCTCCGCCGGATTGTAGCCCTTGTCGTTCATCCGGTGTACCGCCAAAGCGAGAATCTTTTTGGGACAGACGCTGACGCAGAGGCCGCAGCCCTTGCAGATCTTCTCGTCGATGATCGCTCTTGCCATTTTCTATACCTCTTTTCTCCCCTATTGGAAGGCTGCCGAAGGGGTCAGCTCCAGGGTGGTTTTACATAAACGCGCACAGGCAGAAGTCCCTCCGCCTCCAAATGGGGAGCCAGCCGCTCCTCCGCCGCAGCGCCCAGCACCGGGACGCCGGTACGCTTGGAAACCTCCTCCAGGTACGGAAGCGATTGCAGGAGCACCTCCGAGGTGGTTTCGGGGCCCAGATTGGTATTATTTACCAGGTGGGTCACCTTCAGCCGGGAGGCGGTCTGGATGCGCCGTAGAAGCGCCGCCTCCTCCCCAGGCTCCGGCTCCAGCTCCCGGCGGCTGTTCACTACATAGAGCATGGAATACCCCCGCTCCTCCAGAAGGGCGGAAAATCCTCCCAGGGCCACCGCCCCGTCATCGTCCCCGCCTACATCCAGAAAAAGCCGTCCGGTCTTCTCCCGGATAGCCGCTCCCACGCTGGGGGGCAGCACCGGCAGGTCCAGGTTGGTGTTTGCGTAGATGGGGGCGATAAGCTGTATCCCCGCTTCCCGGAACAGCTCCTGGAAGTCCGCCGTGCGAAAGTAGGGGTTGACGACGTCCATATCAATGACGCTCACCGCCTCCCCGCTTTGGGCGGCGGCCAGGGCCAGGTTTACAGTCAGGTTGGTTTTGCCCGCCCCGTAGTGGCCGCAGACGATGACGCAGGACTTTAGATGCTCCAGCACCGTTTCCCCTCCCTTCGACAAGTTTCCTCCTGGGATTTCTACCTATTATAACACAGCATTTTTTTCGATTCAAGACGGAAAGAAAAGGGGGCAGCGGATTTGCCTTCGCCCTGGCGGAATTTCAGCTCCCCAAAACAAAAACACCTGGAAGGCGGCCCTCCCAGGTGTTCCCCTCAAACCCCTTTAGCGGCTTTGGTTTTTCTTGTTCAGGCGAATCTTATCGGCAATCATCGCAATAAACTCGCTGTTGGTGGGCTTTCCCCGCAGGTTGTGGATGGTGTAGCCAAAGTAGGAGTTCAGCACGTCCACATCGCCCCGGTCCCAAGCCACCTCGATGGCATGGCGGATGGCCCGCTCCACCCGCGAGGCGGTGGTGCCGTTCTTCTTGGCTACGGTGGGATAGAGCACCTTGGTGACGCCGTTGATGACGTCCGGCTCCTCCACCGCCAGCATGATGGAATCCCGCAGATACTGATAGCCCTTGATGTGGGCGGGAACGCCGATTTCCAGGATGATGGCGGTGACGACCGATTCCAGATTGTAGGAGCTGCGGCGGCTCTCGGTCAGGAGAGGCTCCCGCGGGTTAAAGCCGGCAAAGGCCTCCATGCGCTCCGCCATCATCTCCGGGTCCAAAGGCCGGGTGAAGTGATAGGTGGCCCCTGCCCGAATCAGTTCGTCGGTGATGGCTGCGTGATCCACCGAGGAGATGGTGAAAAGCCGGGGCCGCTGCTCCCCTTCCTCCTTCAGCACCTCCCGGATGACCCCCAGGGCGTCCAGCTCCGGCATGAAAACCTCCATCAGCACCGCCGCAGGGTTTTCCTCCCGTATTTTCCGCAGCAGTTCCTTGCCGTTTCTAGGGGTGTATTCCACCTCAAAGCCCTTCTCCTCCAGGCAGACCCTGCACCTTTCGCCAAATTCCTTTTCATCTTCTGTGATAAGGGCAATTTTCCTGTTATTCATTGCGGGTACTCCTTTTTCATCTGGAATTTTGTCTTGCCGCACTTATAATAACATATTCCCGCAAAATACGCAACAATATTTCGGAAAATAAACTTGGTTTTAATCACTATTATTTTACATTTTTCGCCATTTCCCCAGAATTACGCCGAATTTTTCTGATAAAAAGAAACATTTTTTGCATTATCCTGTATATTTTCCGCAAAAATTCCAAAGCCACGGGTGGGGTCCTTCACAAAAACATGGGTCACCGAGCCCACCAGCATTCCGTTTTGGACGATGGGGCTGCCGCTCATCCCCTGGAGGATCCCTCCGGTTTTTTCCAGCAGCGCGGGGTCGGTAACGTGGATTACCATGTTCTGCCCCTTTTCCTCCTCGCTCATCACCAGTTTCTCAATTTCAATCTCGTACTTTTTCGGCCGGCTGCCTTCGGTGGTGGTATAGATGTAGGCCTTTCCGGTCTCCACCTCGTGCTTCATAGCCAGGGGCAGCTCCTCCCCCAGGTAGATGCCCCGATTGCGCAGCAGGCCGTACACCCCGGTGGAGGTGTTGGCGGAAAGGCTGCCCAGGGGCGGTTCCTCGGTAAAGCGCCCCTTCAGCTCCCCTGGGGAGCCAGCCTCCCCCCGTTTGCAGCCGGTGATGCGGGCCGGGACCACCTCCCCGCTTTGCAGGGGCATAATATCCCCGGTGTCCACATCGCAAACAGCGTGGCCCAGGCCGGTGAAGATACCGCTGTTTTGGTCATAGTAGGTCATGGTGCCAATGCCGGCGGAGCTGTCCCGCACCCAAACCCCCAGGCGGTACTGCTCGTCCCCGGCGGAGCGCACCGGCTCCACCTGGGCCTGGAAGGTGGAATTGCCCCGCTTTACCTCCAGCTGAATCGGGGCCCCAGCGTTTTCCTGCATCAGCTCCGCCAGCTGCTCGTTGGTGGAAAGGGGGGTCTCGTTAAAGGTTTTCAGGATGTCCCCCACCTCCACCCCCGCCGTTCGGGCAGGGTTCAGCCGGCCCCCGGTGGTTGGAATGTCGCTCATCCCCACCACCATCAGGCCGTCGGTAAACATCTTGATGCCAAAGGGCGCGCCGGAAACGGTCACCAGCTTGCGGTCCACCACTTGGACCTCCACCGTCTTTACCGGAATGGTCCCCAAAAGCTTCAGGTCCATCTGGTAGCTTTCCCCGGCGCTGCTGTAGGCCGCCTGAATCTCCCCCTGGGCCTGGCTCCGCACCATCTGCACCGGATAGGGGCAGGTGAAGGTGATTTCCTCCCCCGCCACCACCGAGTACCGGTCGGGGAGCTGCTTCTGTATATATGTGGTCAGAATCAGGACCGCCAACAGACAGCAGTTCACCGCCGTGGCGACCCCTTTCGCCATTTTTCTCAAAAAATCATCTCCTTTGCTAAGGGCCTGTTTAAAATGAAAATGTCAGTAGGCTCTAAGAGCCTATCCAAAATCTCCTGGCGCACCGCCTGGATGGGTCTTTTTCCGCCCAAGCTGCGTCAAAAGTGCTCGAAATACACCAAGTATTTCTCCGCTTTTTTCCTTGTTGGACGAAAAAATTCCCGTCCATTCGGCACATCCGGAGATCTTGAATAGGCTCTAAGAAGCTGTGCCGGCGGCACAACTTCTCCATTTAATTTGTACCCGGAGAAGATTTTTATTTGCGGCCAAATTCGCCAGGGATTTTGGACATCTTTCCTTTGGCAGCCCACCTACAGAAGTTTTTCCGGCAGAAGCATTTTTCGGGTCTGCCGGAAAAATTTCAGCTTTGGCGGTCAATCCGCTTTTTATCCCGCAAAAGAACGCTGCCCCGCAGCTCCACGGGAATTTCTGGCAGCCGCTCTTCCCAGTCCTCCCCAACCTGCTGCCAGGTTTTTCCCTCCATCAGCTCCAGATGCTTCCCCATGGAAAAGAGGTCGTTGCCCGATGCCCTGGCAATTTTTTCCAGAACATAGGCGTATTCCTCCAGCAGCTGCCGGCAGATATCCTCCTGGGCCTCATGAAGGAGCTTCTCCCCTCCTATCTCCCCCCGGCCGGAAAGGAGATATCCTTCCACCTTTGCCTCCAGGAGAAAGGAGACCTCCCCCTCCTCCACCCTGGGGCACAGCTTTATGGCGCTTTTTTCCAGCACCCAGTCGGCGGAGTAGCCCTCCCCCACGGTGGTATAGACCCGCTCCGTCTCCGGTTCCGCAAAGGGCAGCAGCCGCCCGGCCCCCGCTGGTACCTTTAAAAGGCCGATGCTCCCAGGGGAAAGGTACCCGCTCACCTGGGTCTCTCCCTTCTCCCTTTCCACCATGGGGATGAGCAGCCCCCGGCCCGGCGTCTCCAAAAGGTTTAAGCAGTCCTTCAGGTTCACCTGGGTCAGCTCCCTCCCGGCCAGGAGGGAAAAAATCATCTCCCCGGCGCTTTCCTCCTGCTCGTCCTCCTCCGGCAGGGCGGAAAGGCCGGGGCTGATTGCCACCAGAGTCAGGGGGCGGACGCCTCCGTGGGAATCAATCTCTTCCAGGAGGGTCTCCAGCTCCCCCCGGTCCGCAAAGCCGTCCAGCAGCAGCACCCTGCACCCGTCCAGGTAGAGGCTTTTTCCGGCGGCAAGCTCCAGGTTGGTTACCGCCTGGGCAAAGGTTTCTCCCGTTCCGGTGCGGCTCTCCCAGCTTTTTTCCTCGCTCCCCAGATGGGAGAGGGATTCTGTCCGGACCTTGTATCCCCCGTCCTCCTTCCGGGATACCGCCACCGCTGTTACAATGGCCCGCTTGCTCAGGTCCTCCCGGCGGGAGCATCCCCCCAGGGATAGGGCCGCTGCCAGCAGCAGGACCGGTATGGCACTCCATCGCTTCATTCCTTGGTTCTCCCCCCATTCATCATCTTGCCCCAAAGGGGCAGCAGCAGAACCCCCAGCAGGGTGACCGCTCCGGTGGATAGGGCGGCGTGAAACCCCTCCATCCACCTTTCCGGACCCCTCCAAAGGGCCAGGGCCGCCGCCAAAACCACCGCTCCATTTCCCCAAACCCACCGGACGCTCCAGGGGCGGAAGAAAACCCCGGCGGCGAGGTTTGCGGCGAGGGAAAGAAAGACCGCCAGCTTCATCAGCCCCAGCACCACCCAAATCACCAGGAAGATGGAATCCAGCCGCTGGAAGGTCCGAAAGCCTGCGGAGGTCACCGCCGTGAAGATGGGAAAGGCCTTCCGGCCGCCATAGACCCCCAGGGTAAGCATGGTCATCAGCTGCACCGCCACCGAGGCCAGGGTGAGACCTGTTACCCATCCAGCGCAGGAGACCCCTTTCGGGCCGCCCCGCAGGTACGGAAGGAGAAGAAGAAGGGCGAACAGCTCCCCGTTCATGGCAAAGCCCTGCCATGTTCCCCGTAGGGTATCCCCTGGGGAGAGAAGGCGGAGGGTGAAGTTCTGCCAGTCGTACTGCCGCCACAGCCCCAGGGCGATGACAGCGCAGCCAATCCCCAGCAGCACGGTGAGTATCCCGGCCCCTCTGGCCAGACCCTCCAGCCCCTGGGAGGCGGCCAACGCCCCGGCGGCCACCAGGGTGAAGGCCACCAGACCACCATACCGGTAGTCATAGACGGCGGCGGTGACAAAGGAGATAAAGTTCACCGCCGTGTAGACGCACACCACTGTGCAAAAGAGCCAATATAGCCCCCCCAGCACCTGGTAGAGGCCGCCGGTGGGGACGATGAGGGGGGAGCTGCCGGTGCGGCGGCGGCAGAGGGCCACCCCCGCCACCAGGGCCAGACCCTGGAGCACCCCGGAAAGGAGAGTGGTAATAAGGGTGATTCGCTCCCCTCCCCCCTGAATGGAGGGAGAGTAGGCCACCAGGGAAAAGGTCCGCGAGAGAAAGAGCAGCAAAAACAGCTGGCTTACCGAAATCTTGCAGGATTCCTCCATGGTTTATTTCTCCTTCCCATCCGCGCCGGGGAGATTTTCCACCGATAGGTCCTCCTTCTGGAGCAGCCTCCAGCCGGAGCGGATGAACATATCCCGGAAGCTGTAGCCGTCTGCCGGGGAGATGGGGGCGGTTACCGGCACCCCCATGGACTTCACCGAGCAGAGGTTCACCACCAGCAGGGCAAAGCAGAGGTACACCCCGTACAGCCCCAGCAGTCCCCCCACCACAATAAAGCCGAAGCGCAGCACCGTCACCGGCTCATAGAGGCTGGGCACCACAAAGGAGCTTACCGCTGTAAGGGCGATGATAATGACCATAGGCAGGCCGATAATCCCTGCCGACACCGCCGCGTCCCCGATGACGATGCCCCCCACAATGCCCATAGCGTGTCCGATGGGGCTGGGGATGCGCAGCCCCGCCTCCCGCAGCAGCTCGTAGAGGAAGAAGACCACCAGGGCCTCCAGCACCACCGGCAAGGGGGTATCCAGGGCGGAGCCCACAAACTGGGAAAGGAGGGCCTGGGGAATCAACTCCGGATGGAAGGACACCACCGCCACGTAGTACCCCGGCAGCAGGATGGTGACAAAGAAGGAAAGGAGCTTTAAAAGCCGGATGAAGGAGGCAAAGTAGGGCCGGTGGATGTAATCGTCCAGGCTTTGGAAGTGCTCGATAAAGAGGTACGGCAGGATGAGGGCGAAGGGGGTTCCCTCCACCATCACCGCCACCCGGCCCTCGCTGAGCTTGGCGCAGAGGGTATCGGGCCGCTCCGTCACCCCCACCCCGGAAAAGAGGGAGAGGCGTTTTCCGTCCAAAAAGGGCTGGAGATAGCCGGAATCCAGCACCACGCTGATTTCCACCTTGCTGATGCGCTCCTTCACCTCCCGCACCAGCTTTTCCGAGGCCACCCCACGCAGGTAGAAAATCTTCACCGCGGTGTGGCTTATCTTCCCCGCCGTGCTCCCCTCGATGGTGAGAAGGGGGCTGCGGATCCGGCGGCGCACCATCCCCATGTTGGAGTTGATGGATTCGGTGAAGCCCTCCCTGGAGCCCCGGAGGTTCCGCTCCCCGGAGGGCTCGTCCACCCCGCGGGTCTTGAAGCCCTGGTACCCCAGGGCCAGCCCCGCCGGGACCCCCTCCACCAGCACCACCGCAAAGCCGCTCATGGTAATAATCATCAGCTCCCCGAAGGTGCGCACCTCCTTCTG
>WSMP01000059.1:1595-9226 GCA_013316495.1 Angelakisella sp. | reverse complement strand
GTCTTGCCATACAGGATGGTATCTCCCGCCTGGGGGATGGGATCCAGGTCAACGGCCCGGATATACAGGAGTTTCTGCCCCTGGCAGATCCCCTGGCGCTTATACTCCCGGAGCTTCTCCTCATCTTCCACCACCAGGACCTCCCGGCCGTTTATCTCCTGGAGCTCCCCCAGTTCGGCGGGGTTAAAAAAGATGCTGTCCAAATCGGCTGCAAACTGTTCCTTTAGGTCCATCTTTACAGCCTCCTAGATCTTCACCAGCACACTGGCAGTGCTGGCGGCTTTTTCGGCCACGACCGTACCGCAGGGCACCGTGGGGAGGACCCCATCTTCTCCGGCAGTCCCGGCAGAGGCTACCACCTTATCACTGGCGATGTCCCAGTGGACCAGCTGCCCTACCGTCATGGCGGCGGTATCGGCGGGCAGCTCATACACCCCGCTGATGCTGAGGGACCCTTTGGCCCCTTTGGGGATGGCGCAGGCCGCCACCCCCACCCGGCTGGTGAGAGGGACCACTTCGCAGTAGCCGATGTCCTCCCCTCCACTATTTATGTAGTCAATTGTCTTGCCCTCCTGGATATAAAAGCCCTTTGCCATGATCGTTTTCTCCTTTCTCTCCGTTAGGATTTGTCGGCGCCCTCGCCGGGATTTTTGAACAGCCCCCGGTGATCCAGCAGGGTAACGCCCCGGTCGTGAAGGATCCGGTACTGAATGCCCAGAAAATCAAACCCCATCCGGAAATCCAGCTGGGGCTCCTCCACCCCGTTGAGGTAGCAGACCTCGATGGTGCCGCAGCTGTCAGGACCGGCGGCGAAGAAGTAGGGCAGGCTTCCGGTGCTGCCTTCCCCCAGAAGGTCGGCATCCATGACCAGCTCCATCATCCCCTGGAAGGGGTTCACCGCGCCGGAATTTGCTGCCCCAGGGTCGGCGATGGACCGGAGCATCTTGGCGTGTTCGGCGTACTGGAGGGGATCACAGATCACGAACCGGGGCCGGACATTCAAAGTCTCGGTCCCCCGGAGGTTCTTCTGGTGCATCATCCGCCCCATGGCCTCCTGGTAAGCGGCAACGCTGGGAGTGGCTCCGGTGCCCAGGTTGCTATGAGCAGCGCTGAACAGCTGCTTTCCATCCGCCATAACGGGATTCTCCCGAAGGATCTTGTACACCGCCCGGTTGATGCCCCGCTTGGCTGCCCGGACATAGGCTGCGGGAAGTTTCGAGAGCAGGTCAATGTCGTCATTGATGAGGGCCTTACGGGTAAACCCGAAGGTCTTGCCGAAGGTAGCCAGCACCGAGGTGACCGCGCTGTCGGTGGGATGGTCCATGGTCAGTTCCCCGTTCTGGGTCACCTCTTCCAGGTCCCCCGCCTCACTGATCTGGATGATCTGCTTGGGCTTGAAGTCGGGATTGTTCCCGGTGCCGGTCCACAGCTGGTAGGTGGTTTCCGCCACCGCATAGCTTGCGGCCATGGATTTGCGCACCGAATCGGTAACGATGCCTACAAAGGCGCTGTCCGGGGAAAGGACGGTGCGGAACAGGGTGTCGTCGTCCATCCGGCGGGCATTCTTGCCGCTGCGGCTGGCGCATTCGATGGCCAGATCCCGCAGGCGCATCCCCCGCAACTCCCTGGCCCCTTCCGCCGGTTTCTCCTGCCGGATGCCGCCCCGCATAAGGATGGCGTCACTGGCTGCGGCCCGGAATTTATCCATCTCCTCCGCCACCATCTGCACCGAGGTGGTGTGGGGTGGCCGCTGCTCCTCCAGGCGGCGGAGGATCTCTCGGTCCGCTTCCGCTTCGGTGAGGCCCTTTTCCAACAGCTCGCTGGGATCGATGCCAAACATTCGGCACCGCTTGCTGATGGCCGCAGCGGTCCGGCGCTGTTCCTCCAGTGCCCTGGACACTTCCTTCTGAATCTCTGGGACCATGGCCGGGGCCTCCAGGCTGCGCTCCTGGGGAGTGGGGGCCGCTTCTTTGGTCTTCGGGGTGTCAATGGTCTTTTCGTCTTCATGCATGGTCATTTCCTCCTGTTCTATTGTCTGACTGCGGCCTACCCCTACCGTAACGTCGGCGGGGGTGGCTACAATGCTAATCTCATAGGGCTCCCATTTGGTGGCCAGCACCGCCGGACCGTGGAAACGCCCGTCGGCACTCGTCTCGTTCTTTTGGAGGGCAGTCCACTCCAGCACTCGGTAACCCACCGACACCCCCCGGATCATTCCAGCTTCCACCTTCCGGCGGATAGCAGCGGCGGACTCGTCCTCCTCGTCAAAGGTGATGACGGCAAGGCAGCGGCGGTTTTCGGTATCCAGCCGGACCTCCTCAATACGTCCAATGGGGAACCGGCCCATAAAGTCCCGGCCATGCTCATAGAGCAGGGCCCCGGCGGTCCGCAGGCGGGTGAGGTCCACCGCTTCTGGCGTATGGAGCAGGATCTCCTCCTCCCCATATCTTAGATAGGGGGTCTCCGAGGAAAAAGATAGCTGGAACCGCTTGCTCTCTTCCCCCTCCGACCGGATGGTCAACTCCCCGGAACGGGTAAAGAAACCCGGCTGGTGAAGCGGTCTTTTAACTTTTTTTACCATCACTATTTATCTCCTCTCCGGTGAACTCTTTGAGCCAGGCAATTTCCCTGGCCCTCTGTTCCAGCAGCTCCCGCCAGTCTTCTCCACGGGCGGCACAGATCTTTTGCAGGGTCGTCTGGCCGGTCTCCAGGGCTCTGGCGTTTGCGTTGGCCTCCTTCAGCGGGTCGATCCACTCCCAGCCTGGGGGAATCCAAACCGCCTCCTGGTACCGCTCTGGGTCCCCGGCGTAGTCCGGAATGACGACCTGGCCGGTGAGCACCGCCCAGGAGAGCCATTCCCGATAGACCGGTTCCAGAAAATGGTCGATGAGGTACTGCTGAAGCTCCCCGTAGGTCTTGCGGTCCTGGAGCATCCCCTGGCGGGCGGAGGAGTAGTTCACCTGGCTCATGTCCCGGCTTACCGCCTCATAGCTGAGTCCCGCCCCGGCCCCTGCCTGGCGCTGGACGGTGCGAATCATGGCATCGGCGGTGGAGCTTACCCCGGAGGGCGCAATGGGCTTGATGTCCTCCCCAGGCTGTAGGTATTTAATCATTCCCGGAGCGATATACTCCATAGGGTAGCCCTCATTCTTCTCCTCTTGGCCGGGAGCGGTTCCGGTCATTCCCCGGCCAATACCACCCAAATTCCCCGGTGTATTGCGGATTACCGCCATTCCATAGCAGGCCTGTACCTGCTCCTTTTTCAGCGCTGCCTCCACCAGGAGGTTAATGTCGTCGATTCGGGGGAGGGAGCTGGCGGCGGGGGACATCTCCCGTATTTGGCTGCACCGGGTAAAGTGGGGAAGATAGATCACCCGGCCGGCGTCCACCCGCACCACCTTCCCGCTCCAAAGACCGCTAACCTCCTGGCGGCGGAGGTGATAGGCCACTGGGCGGTTGTATTCGTCGATTTCTACTCCACCCACCACCCGGTTGCCCCCATGCTTCAGGATGGATGTATCCAGGTCATCCACCTCCAGCAGCTGGAGGCGAAAAGCCCCGCTGGCGTAGGTTTTAAGGACCAGGATACCGCCGTCCACATACCGGCGGCGCACCGCCATCTGGCAAACCTCCCACAGGCTCATGTTGCCGGTGACGGTGCAGTTTTCCGGGCGGGACCACCTCCGCCAAGCTCGCTCAATGGCGTTGTTTAGTTCCTCCTGGTCGTTCCCGTCCTGGTCCCGTACCCTGGCCTGGAGGGTGATGCCAGTGCCCACCACGTTGCGTTCCAGATCCAGCACCACCGCCTTGAGCATATCGTCATTGGCCTCCAGGTGCCTGGCCCTAGCCCGGACGATGTCCCGCTCCGGCCGGTTGGTCACCTCCCCAGTGGCATTGGTGGCGGTCCAGCCGCCCTTCTTCCGTCCCCGGTCCGCCGCCGCGTAGTAGCTGCGGTACAGCTCCCGGTATTGGGCACGCTCCAGGGCTGCCTTGGGGTTCACCGCCAGCAGCAGGCGGTCCAAAACATTCATTCCCTCACCACCCCCTTCGGAAGCTGGCCAGGGTGGTGCCCCCGCCCCAGGGGGACGCCTGGGCGATGATTCCCTCCAGCCGGCGGCGCTCCCCGTAGAGGGTGGCCAGCTCTCCCCGGCGGACGGTCCGGGAACCCAGGCGGTATTCCTGCGCCCCGCCCTCAATGGTGGCAATGGCCCGGTTGACGCTCCGGAGCTGCTCCTGGTATTCTTCGATGCCCATTTATCCAAACCATCCTTTCCCGGTATCCCGGCTAAAAAATCCATTGTCCTCGTTTCGCTGTACCGGCCCCAGCGGCGGAGGTGATATCCGCGCTGTCTCCCGCTCCCGGTTCACGCCCTGGGCGTTCATCTCCCGGATCCCCAGCAGGTCAGCGGCCAGGGCGGCATAAACCTCGCAGTCCAGGTAGTGGTTATCCCGCCCGGTGGACTTTGGCTCCCACACCTCTACAGTCCTGCCATTTTTCAGCTTCCGCATGACCTTATGCTCGGCGGTGAGCATTTCGCAGTATTCCATATCCGTGCCCCGGTTGATATACCAGCCGCCTTCATCCTCATCCCGGCGGAGCCGTGCGAAGATCATATCCTTATAAAAGCCTACATCCAGGATATACAAGGGATGCCCATTAGCCCGGCTCCCCACCTTGTCAATGACGCTGCGGGTATAGCGTCCGTTGATCTTTCCGGTGGAGCCCTTGACGGGGACTGCCCATTCGCTGTTAATGAGGCAGAAATCATAGACGTCATCGGTCTGGTCGCCGGAATCCACACAGCAGAGGTTTACGGCGTAACCGTTTTTCTCCCGGTCGTACCGGGTGCGGTTCATCTCAAACTCAATCTCCCGCCAGGAAAAAACCTTCCCGTGGGCCACTTTCCGGCTGGTCATGTTCTTGGCCCAGGCCCGGATAACCCAATAGAAGCAGTCCCGCTGCACATCCACCCCACCGGTGAGCATCACCGTTTCAGCGGGGATTTCGTCCTCCTCGTATTGGCTCTGGCGGTTTTCCAGCAGCCACTCGGCGCTGGTGGTGGACTGCACATCCTTGTATGGCTCCGCCAGCCAAGAGTTCACAAAGTTCATGAGCCGGGCCGGGTCGTTTTTGCTGGCCACCCACTCGTAGGCGATGTCCCCCAGCCGCAGCCAAGGGGAAAGGAAGGCGGTGATCCGAAAAGCAATCCGGCGGCGGCCCTCCTCCCGGACAGGCTTCCACAGTCCTGTCCGGACCATCTCCTGGCGGTGGCTGTCCCGGATAAGCCCACCGCAGTGTTCGCAGGCGTAGACGGCTGTTTCCCTGGCCCGCTCCGGGGTGTCGCTTTCAAAGCAGAGGCTCTTAAAGCGGAAAGTGAAGCTCTCCCCACAGTGGGGGCAGGTGACAAAATACTCGTACCGGGTATCTGCATTTAGCCATTCCTGCCAGATGGGTCCTGCCTCATAGGTGGGGGTGGATGCGTTGACAATCTTTTTGTCATTATCGAAGGTTCGGGTTCGCTCCCGCGCCAGGGCGCGGGGGTCCGATTCCCTGCCGGCGGTGGGCGGGTACTTGTCGATCTCGTCCATGAACAGGTAGCGGATGGGATAGGCCCCCAGGGACGCGGGGCTGTTGGCCCCGGAGATGATGATATACATCCCGGCAAATTGCAGCTCCAGCCGCTTGGAACCTGGGTCAAACCGCTCCCGGAGGGAGGGACAGAGGCGGACCATCTGCTGGATGCGGTTCTCGCTGATGTATTCCCCCAGGCTCTCGGTGGGGTAGACCACCAGCACGGGGGAGGGGTCCTGCTCGATGGCGTAACCCATCATGTTGAGGATGACCTCCGTCCCGCCCACCTGGGTGGATTTAAGAATGCTGATCTCCTCCACCTCCGGGTCGGTGAAGGCGTCCATAATCCCAGCCAGGTAGGGGGTGAAGCTGGTACGCCACCGCCCCGGCATGGCGGAGGTGGAAGGCAGCACCCGGTTTTTGTCCGCCCACTGGGTGACCGTGAGCTTCCCGGCGGGCTTCAGCACCTTCAGCGCCTCCAGCAGCCAACCGGGGCAGCGCCAGTCACCCATCTTCATCTTCGCCATACCGATACACCCCCTCCAGGGCCAGCTGCTCCAGGGCCTCGTCGATGGTGTCCGCCATCAGGCGGCCGAAGCGCCGGGACTCGGTGGGACCAAGAAGGGCGGACGCCTCCCGTGACAGCTTCTTTCCCAACCCCTGGAGGGAGCGTTTGAGAATCACCCCAAACTCCCGGAGGCCCCGCACCACCTCCTCCCGCTCCAGCAGCCGCCCCGAAAGAAGCTGATTACGGGTCTCCGCCGCCTCTGCCTGGGCAGCTTTCAGCTTCTGCTCATAGTAGACCTTCAGCTGCTGGGGACTCATCTCCTCCAAGCTTTTGGGGTCCTCCTGAACAGGGCCTCCGCTCTGGCCGGTGACCCGCTGGCGGTATTCGGTTACCGCTTTTAGGTCGTAGTAGCCATATTCAAAGCGCGGGCACCCAGCTTTGACCCAGTTAGACAGGGTCTGGGCCGTCACCCCGAAGTATTTGGCGGCAACCTCCGCGCTGGCGATGACGGTGGCCAGCTCCGGGTGAAAGTACAGCGTCCGCCGCCCCTTCTTCTCAGGTGCCGCAGGCTTCGGCGGCGCCAGCTCATCCATGCCAAGCTGCTTTCCCTTTATCTCCTCCACAGGGGGCCTCCTTTCCCGTCACTTTGCACAATGGCTCCTATCCCCGCCCTTTTCGGGCCGCTTCTCCTTCCCCGAACCGGCTTTGGCTTCCCTTCGGCACTCTGCACAAAAAACAGGCCGGAACAGGTCCTTGGGTGCGGATTCTAACTTTCAATCCTCCAAAATCGGTTTTTATCCGGGTATCCTTTGCGCTCGCCAGCACCCGCAGTCCCCCACCCCCTGGGAAGTACCTTGCAAAGCCGCTTAAAAGGCCGCGTTACAGGAGCCCCAGGGGGATGTGATTGTGGAAAACTGCGGGAAGGGGAGTGAAAAGGGGGTGCTTTTCGCCCCGCTGGTGGAAAACTTTTTGAATCCGGTTTTGGGCCTTTCAAGCCGAAAGTTTCGGATATAAAAAGCCGCCGGTTTGAAACCAGCGGCCAGCGGGGAAACAAAAAAGAGAAGCACACCCAGGCGGGCGGACTTCTCTACCGTTTATTATAGTCAATAACGGTGTGGCCGTCAAGCGGACAAATCGGGACAAACAGGGACAATTAGGGACAATCGGGAACAGGCCGAAAAATTTTCAGAGGTCGGCTTCTCTGTCCATCAACATCCTTGCGGCTTTGTGGAGCCGCCGGCGAACCGTCTTTTCACTGATTCCCAGACTATCCGCGATTTGCCGGGTAGTGCTTCCCATAATATAGACTTGCTCCAGCAGTTCCCGGCAGGTGCTGTCGTTCACCCTCGTGATGCTGGCCTGAAGTTGCCGCCGGGCTTCCATTGCCTCTGCCGCCAGATGATCTCGTTCCTCCTCGATGGCCAGGGCGGAAGACTTTATCGCTCCCAAATCCCGGTGGCCGCCACGCCCACCGCCGGGCTGCCGGAGTTCCGGGGCGGAAAGCTCCGCCATGGAGTTCCAGCGGGCGGCCTCCTCCGCCAGCCGCTCCAC
>WSMP01000059.1:0-1585 GCA_013316495.1 Angelakisella sp. | reverse complement strand
GGCTTTTATCTCCTCATACTCCTTTTTATTCATCTTTTCTTTTCCCCCTTTCCGCAGAAGAAAAATAGAAAACCTGGATGTACTGGAGAACTGGAGGTGTTTCCCAAAAAGTTTTTCGGGGAAGAAAAGCGCACATTTAAGAAAAGTTTTTGTAAAGTGCCTCCAGTTCTCCAGCGTCTCCAGCCAACCGCCTCATTTTTTGTGTTCCTGGCTTTCCAACAGCGCAAAGCCGTGGTCTGTGAATGCAACCCGCAGGTATTCATTGCCGCTCTCCCGTTTTTTACGCTCAAACCGCTTCTTCATCTCGCCGAAGAACTTGGGGGCTCCGCAGGGAAAGCGGTCCCCCTGCTCCTGGCACCAGCTGCGGTAACAGTGGTAGAGGGAGGAGGCGCGGAGGGAGGAGCCGTCGCTGGCGGTAAGACAGTCCTCTACAAACTGCTGGATGCGGTCCATCTCGGAGCGGTACTCCTGCACCGCTTCGTCCACAGCTTGGCAGGGGGGCAGGCCCTCCCGGTACCAGCCCATCGCTCCAGCAATGGCCCAGTTGAGGATGCCGGGATACTCCCGCCGGAGCTTGTCCAGAAGGCGTTTGTCCTTCTTCTCATCAGGCAGCTGGAGGTTAAAGGGGACCAGCTTGACCCTCCGCCAGATGCCCTGGTCGGTGCCCTTGATGACCGGCTTGTAATTGGTGGCCATGAGGATCTTGAACTCTGGCCGGAACTCGAAATCCTTGCCATATAAAAACCGGGCGGTCACCTTGTCGCCGCCGGTGAGCTGCTTGACCATCCCCTCGTCCAGCCTGGCTCCGTCGTTTGGCTCGAAGGTGGTGACCAGCCGGGCGGAGCGCAGCCGGGCGATGTCCGCCCTGGCGGTGGTGTTGCGGTCCCGCATCATCACCGTTTCCGGCTGGCAGGCCATGGCATATTCCCCCATAATGGCCGATATGGTCTCCACAAAGGTGCTTTTGCCGTTGGAGCCGGTACCCCAGAGGAAAAAGACGCACTGCTCCCGTACCGAGGCAGTGAGGCAATAGCCCACCATCCGCTGAAGGTAAAGCATCAGTTCCGGGTCCCCCAGGGTGATGTCCTGGATAAACTGCTCCCAGGTAGGACAGGTGGCGGTCCCATCATAGGAAGTCCCTGCCAGCTTGGAGAGCAGGAGCTCCCGGCTATGCTCCTTACAGACCCCGGTCTTGAGGCTGATAGTCCCATTCAGGACATTGAAGGCGCTGGGGTACCGGTCCAGTTGAGAGGGCAGGATAGGCACCCCCTCCAGGTGTTTTGCCTCCTCAATAAAGGCTTTTTTACTCCGGGAGCTGCGGCTGCGGGTGAGGTGCTTGCGGAAGGCGGCAATGTCTTTCTCCTCCCAAGCCGGTCCGCTTGCCAGCTGCTGCCGCATATCTTCCAGCATCTGGTCCGCCTTGCGCTTGATCTCCCCAGTTTGGTCCTCCGCCCATTTGCGGCCGTCCCAGCACAGCCAGTGGCCGTCCACATGGTTATAGCGGATGTCCCCCAGGTTGCTGTCCACAAACCGCCGGGCGTTGCCGGTATCGTCATAGGGATAGGCGGCCTGGATCTCCTTATTT
>WSMP01000058.1 GCA_013316495.1 Angelakisella sp. | reverse complement strand
TTTCCTTGTGGGGCATACGGCTGATTTCCTCGATGTGGCTCTTGTACATATCAAAGAGCCCCTCCCGGAAGGCGGTGACCTGCTCCTTCAGCCGCTCGTATTCGGCGGTTTCCCGGTCCAGGCGGAGATGTGCTTCCTCAATGATATGGTCCGCCTCGGTGGTGGCGTCCCGCAGGATCACCTCCGCCTTGCTGCGGGCGTCCTTCAGGATGCTGTCCCCCAGCTTTTGGGCGCCGATGAGGGCGGAGCGCAGGCTCTCCTCGTCCTCCCGGTACGTTTCCAGGCTTTGGGCCTTCACGAATAAATAGGAGAGATGTATCGCTATGGCCCAGGATTACAACGCAACACTGAATCTGCCGGAAACCGCCTTCCAGATGCGGGCTGGCCTGCCCCAGAAGGAGCCGGGCATCCTTGCCGGATGGGAGGAACACCAGCTGTACCAGGAGATGGTCCGCCGCAACGAGGGGAAGCCCCTCTATGTCCTCCACGACGGCCCCCCCTACGCCAACGGGGATATCCATCTGGGCACCGCCCTCAATAAGATTCTCAAGGATATCATCGTCCGCTCCAAGAACATGATGGGCTACAAGGCCCCCTACATCCCCGGCTGGGATACCCACGGCCTGCCCATCGAGCTGAAGGCCCGCAAAACCGCCGGGGTGGACAGCGGCGCCAGCGATTTGGAGCTGCGCCAAATCTGCAAGGACTACGCCCTCCACTACGTGGATGTTCAGCGGGAGCAGTTTAAGCGCCTGGGGGTGCTGGGGGATTGGGAAAACCCCTATCTCACCCTCCGGCCCCGCTTCGAGGCCAAGCAGATTGAAATCTTCGGGGCGATGGCCAGCAAGGGCTACATCTACAAGGGGCTAAAGCCGGTGTACTGGTGCCCCCAGTGCGAAACCGCCCTGGCGGAGGCGGAGATTGAGTACGCCGAGGACCCCTGCGATTCCATCTATGTGAAATTCAAGGTGGCGGATGACAAGGGGAAGCTCACCGCCCTGGGGGCGGACCTGGCAAAAACCTACTTCGTCATTTGGACCACCACCACCTGGACCCTCCCCGGCAACCTGGCTATCTGTCTGGGGCCGGATTACGACTACTGCGTGGTCCACGCCACCGAAAAGGACGAATACTATGTGATGGCGCGGGAGCTGGTGGCCGCCACCATGGAGGCCGGCGGCATCGCCCAGTACACCATCTCTGAACTCATCCCCGGCCGGGAGCTGGAATACCTCACCTATACCCATCCCTTTATGGATCGGGTCTCTCCCATCATCCTGGGGGAGCACGTCACCCTGGAAAGCGGCACCGGCTGCGTCCACACCGCCCCCGGCCACGGCGTGGAGGACTTTGAGGTCTGCATGAACCATTACCCGGAAATTCCGGTGGTGGTGCCGGTGGATAACAAGGGCCGCATGACCGCCGAGGCGGGGCAGTTTGCCGGCATTACCACCAAGGAGGCCAATCAGGCGATTCTCCAGCACCTGGTGGAGCTGGACGCCCTCTTTGCGGTGCAGAAGATCATCCACCAGTACCCCCACTGCTGGCGCTGCAAGGAGCCGGTGCTCTTCCGGGCTACCGAGCAGTGGTTCTGCTCGGTGGACGGCTTCAAGGAGGACGCCATCAAGGCCATCGAGGAGGTAAAGTGGATTCCCGCCTGGGGAGAGGGGCGCATCAAGAACATGGTCAGCGACCGCAGCGATTGGTGCATCAGCCGCCAGCGCATCTGGGGGGTGCCCATCCCCATCTTCTACTGCCAGGACTGCGGCCAGTACCACATCGACGAGGCCAGCATCCAGGCGGTGGCGGAGCTGTTCCGCCAGGAGGGCTCCGACGCCTGGTATACCCACGAGGCTTCCGACATCCTGCCGGAGGGCACCGCCTGCAAAAAGTGCGGCGGCAAAAAGTTCCGCAAGGAAAAGGACATTATGGACGTCTGGTTCGATTCCGGCAGCACCCATGCCTCGGTGCTGGAGGAGCACGGCCTGCCCTGGCCCTGCGACCTGTACATCGAGGGGGCGGACCAGTACCGGGGCTGGTTCCAGTCCTCCCTCCTCACCGCGGTGGCCACCCGCGGAAAGTCCCCCTACAAAAACTGCTGCAGCTGTGGCTGGGTGGTGGACGGCGAGGGGAAGAAGATGTCCAAATCCCTGAAAAACGGCACCGCCCCGGAAAAGATTATCGAGCAGTACGGCGCCGATATCCTGCGCCTCTGGGTGGCCTCCTCCGACTACCATTCCGATGTGCGCATCTCCTTCGAGTACCTCAAGCAGCTTTCCGACGGCTACCGGAAGATTCGCAACACCGCCCGGTACATCCTGGGGAACCTGAAGGACTTCCAGCCGGATCTCCACCAGCTGCCCTTCCAGCAGCTCCACGACATTGACAAGTGGGCCATCGCCAGCTGCCAGAAGCTCATCGGGGAGGTCCGGGCCGCCTACGAGGCCTTCGAGTTCCACGATATCTACCACGCCATCCATAACTTCTGCGCTGTGGATATGTCCAGCTTCTATCTGGACGTCCTGAAGGACCGGCTCTATGTGGAGAAAAAGGACGGCCCGGACCGCCGCGCCGCCCAAACCGCCATCTATCAGATTCTTTGCGCCCTGGACCTGATGCTGGCCCCCATCCTGCCCTACACGGCGGAGGAGATTTGGTCCTTCATTCCGGAAAGCAAGGCCTACAACAGGGCCTCGGTGATGCTCAACGACATGCCGGAATACCAGGAGGGGCTGGTGCCCCCGGCGTTTATGGAAAAGTGGGAGCGGCTCCACGCCATCCGGGACGATGTGAACAAAGCCCTGGAAGCGGCCCGCACCGCCAAGACCATCGGCAAATCCCTGGAGGCCAAGGTGGTCCTCCACTGCAGCGAGGAGGCCTGCCGCTTCCTGGCCGGGGAGGAGAAGCTGCTGCCCACCATCTTCATCGTCTCGGAGGTGGCCCTGACCCAGGAGGGGAGCGGCGCCTTCTCCGGCGAGGTGGAGGGAATTACCGTGGATGTCTCCGCCGCCCAGGGCGAAAAGTGCCAGCGGTGCTGGATGCAGAGCGAGACGGTGGGGAAGGACGAGAAGCACCCCACCCTTTGCGCCCGGTGCGCCGCCATCCTTTCGGAATAAAAAATAAGGACTGCGGGGCGCCAAAACCCCGCAGCCTTTTATGAGGTTTTTACATGTTTCTTTACCTGCTGCTGGCCGGCCTGCTGCTGGCCGGGGATCAGCTTATTAAGGGGTGGGCCATTGAGGTGCTAAAGCCCGCGGCCTCCATAGATATCATCCCCAATGTGCTGAGCCTGCATTACCACGAGAACTTTGGGGCCGCCTGGGGCATCCTTCAGGGGCAGCGGTGGCTGCTGCTGGCGGTGACCGGGGTGGTGCTGGCCGTTCTGCTGGCGGGGCTGCTGCTGGGAAAATTCCAGGGGCCCCTTATGCGCACCTCCATCACCCTGATTCTGGCCGGGGGCCTGGGAAACCTTTTGGACCGGGCCTTTCATCCCGGCGGCTTTGTGGTGGACTACATCTACTTCGAGCCTATCAATTTCCCCATCTTCAACCTGGCGGATATCTGCGTCTGCGTGGGCACCTTCCTGCTGGCCTTCTACATCCTTTTTGTGGAGGGAAAGCAGCCCCTGGCAGAGGGGAGCGCCCCGGCCGGCGAGGAACCGCCCCCGGAGGAGAACGCCTGATGGGGGAGCTTTCGGTGCTGGTTCCTCCCCAGGGGGAGGGGCAGCGCCTGGATAAGGTCCTTCCGGAGCTGGCCCAGCTGAGCCGCGCCGCGGTTCAGGCCCTCTGCCAGGAGGGGAGCGTCCTGGTAAACGGCAGGCCGGCGGGGAAAAAGCAGCTCCTCCGGGCCGGGGAACAGGTGGTTTTTCTTCTCCCGGAGCCGGTGGAGCTGGAGGTGCGCCCGGAGGCGATTCCCCTGGATATTGTCTACGAGGACAGCTGGCTCTTGGTGGTGAATAAGCCCAAGGGGATGGTGGTTCATCCCGCGCCGGGGAACTACACCGGCACCCTGGTAAACGCCCTGCTGCACCACTGCAAGGGCTCCCTTTCCGGCATCAACGGGGTGATTCGCCCCGGCATCGTCCACCGCATTGATAAGGACACCAGCGGCCTTTTGATTGTAGCCAAAAACGACCAGGCCCACCGGGGGCTGGCGGAGCAGATTCAGGCCCACAGCTTCACGCGGGAGTACGAGGCCATTATCCACGGACATTTCCGGGAAAATACAATTACCATCAATGCCCCCATCGGTCGCAGCCCCGCCGACCGCAAGAAGATGTGCGTCACCCAGAAAAACGCCAAAAACGCCGTCACCCATGTGGAGGTGCTGGGGGAATACCCCGGTTTTTCCCATGTGCGGTGCCGCCTGGAGACAGGGCGCACCCACCAGATACGGGTGCATCTTTCCCACCTGGGCCACCCGGTGCTGGGGGATGTGGTCTACGGACCCAAAAAACCGGCGATGGATACAAAGGGCCAGTGCCTCCACGCCCGGAGCATCGCCTTTGTCCATCCGGAGACGGGGGAAAGGCTGTCCTTCACCTCGCCCCTGCCGGGATATTTTACAGCGGCGCTGGAGCAGCTGGGGGAGTGAACCAAGAAATAAGGGAGGAAGATACCGTGCCGGGATATATGGTCTACTGGCCCCAGGACCGGGTGAAGGAACTGGAAAAGGCGGGGGACATCGGCCCTATCAAGGTGGTGCTGGGGAGCGTCCACTCCCGGATGCCCTCCATCGCCTCGGTGAAGGTGGGGGATGTGGTTTTTCCCGTCACCCTCGTCAAAAAGCAGCTTTGTGTCCTGGCCCGGCTGCCGGTGGAGCACCGGGAACCCGCCTTCGATTACTGCATCCGGGAGCTGGGAGGAGAACACGGCGCGCTGATTCCGGAAGGGGTGGCTCTGGAATGGGAAGGCGGCGGGAGCCGTCATTATTGGGGCTATCGCAACAAACGTTACGAGCGCCCAGAGGACCTGCCGGAGGGGACCCGTCTCGTTCCCCTTTCGGAGCAGGCGGAAAAACCCCACCAAAAGCACCAGGAGCCTTTTAACTGCTGCTCCCAGTGGGCGGCCTGGGGGGAGCACGGCAGCAGCATCCGGCCCAGAGCCGTCCCGCCGGAGCTGGTGCCCACCCTGCGGTTCGGCCACCCCAAGAGCAAGGAGAAGCCGCTGCTGCTGGATAAAAACGGCGGCATCCAGGCCATGAGCCTCCAGTCCACCCGGCGGATGAGTCCGGAGACGCTGGCGGTTTTCCAGGCGCTGTTTGCCGGGGAAGAATAGGAGTTATTTATGTGTACCAGCATCGTCTCCAACCGGGGAAAAACCCTGGTGGGTTGGAACCTGGATATTTTGGATATGGAGTACCGCATCACCGTCTTAAAGGAGCGGGTCTCCATCGACATCTATGACGACGGCCGGTGGCTGCCCCTCTTTGGGTCCAACAGCCGGGGGGAGTTTATCAATATGCCCACCTGCTGGCCCTACGACAGCCGCAGCGACCCCGCCGGGCCGGACTGCCGTACTGTCCCCCAAACCAACAGCGACTTGCTGCTGGGCAACACCACCATCGGGGAAGTCCGGCGGTACTTGGGGGAGGGGGGGAGGCTATACAGCCTCCCCGGCGTCACCTACCAGGCCCAGTATTCCGACCGGGAGGGGAACGTGCTGCAAATCGTCCCCGGCCAGGGGTACACATGGCAGGAGCGCCCCGCTTTTTCGGTCCTCACCAACTTTTCCCCCTTCAAGGGGGACCGGGAACAGCACCCCTGGATGGGCTGGGACCGGTATCAAAGGGCGGCGGAGATGCTGGAAAAGGCAGGGGAGCGGCTGGACGTTGCCGGCTGCTTCGGGATATTGAGGGCTACCGCCCAGACCGTCTGTCCCACGGTGGTCTCCATGGTCTTTGACCCAGGGGAGAACACCGTCTATTGGTGCCAGGGGCAGCGGTGGGACCAGGTGGAACAGGCAAGGCTGGAGCGATAAAACACCGCCCCTTTTTCCGGGGCAGCAGTCAAATAAGGAGGAAACGCTATGAACGAAGAACGGCGCAAACAGCTGGCGAAGGCGGCAAACCAGGTGCGAAAGGGCATCCTGGAGGAGGTGTACGCCGCCCAGTCGGGGCACCCCGGCGGCTCCCTTTCTATCGCTGACGTGATGACCTACCTCTACCAGGAGGAGCTGCGGGTGGATGTGAAAAACCCCAAGTGGGAGGACCGGGACCGTCTGGTGCTCTCCAAGGGCCACGTCTGTCCCGCTTTATATGCCGCCCTGGCCCAAAAGGGCTTTTTCCCCTGGGAGGAGCTGAAGACCTTCCGGAGGGTGGGCTCCCGGCTCCAGGGGCACCCGGACCTGAACAAGGCCCCTGGGGTGGACTTCACCGCCGGCAGCCTGGGGCAAGGGGTCTCCGCCGCCGCCGGCATCGCCCTGGCGGGGAAGGTCACCAGCAAGGCTTACCGGGTCTATGCCATCCTGGGGGACGGGGAGCTCCAGGAGAGGGAGGTTTGGGAGTCCGCCATGTTCTCCGCCCACTATAAGCTGGATAACCTCTGCTACATCATCGACAACAACGGGCTGCAAATTGACGGGAACATCCAGGACGTCTGCTCCCCCTATCCCATCGACGAGAAGTTTAAAGCCTTCGGCTTTGAGGTCATCGTCATCGACGGCCACGACTTCCAGCAAATCGAGGCCGCCGTGCAGAAGGCCAAGAGCATCCAGGGAAAACCCACCGCCATCATCGCCAAAACGGTGAAGGGCAAGGGGGTCTCCTTCATGGAGGGGAAGGCCAGCTGGCACGGCGCCGCCCCCAACCCGGAGCAGTATGAGACCGCCCTGGCGGACCTTGCCAAAATCGAGGAGGTGCTGTAAGAATGGCCGATATGATAAAAAAAGCCACACGGGAAAGCTACGGCGAGGCCCTGGCCAAGCTGGCGGCGATGAACGACAAGGTTATCGTTTTTGACGCCGACCTGGCGGGAGCCACCAAGACCGGCACCTTCAAAAAGGCCTGCCCGGAGCGGTTCTTCGACTGCGGCATCGCCGAAGCCAACATGATGGTGGCCGCCGCCGGCGCTTCCACCTGCGGCCTTATCCCCTTTGCCAGCACCTTTGCCATGTTCGCCGCCGGGCGGGCCTTCGAGCAGGTGCGCAACTCCATCGGCTACCCCCACCTGAATGTGAAGATTGGGGCCACCCACGCCGGTGTTTCGGTGGGGGAGGACGGGGCCACCCACCAGTGCAACGAGGACATCGCCCTGATGCGCACCATCCCCGGTATGACCATCCTGAACCCCGCCGACGACGTGGAGGCCCAGGCCGCTGTCCTGGCCGCCGCCCAGTACGAGGGCCCGGTCTACCTGCGGTTTGGCCGCCTGGCCGCCCCCGTCTTCAACGGCCCGGATTATAAGTTCCAGATGGGCAAGGGGGTCACCCTCCGGGAGGGGAGCGACCTTACCATCCTCGCCACCGGCATTTTGGTCTATGAATCCCTCCAGGCGGCCGAGGCCCTGGCGAAGGAGGGTATCTCGGCGCGGGTCATCAACATCCACACCATCAAGCCCCTGGATAAGGAGCTGGTGGTGCAGGCTGCAAGGGAGACCGGCGTGCTGCTCACCGCCGAGGAGCATTCGGTCATCGGCGGCCTGGGGGCCGCGGTGGCGGAGGCCATCGGGGAGGAATGCCCGGTGCCGGTGGTGCGGGTTGGCATAAAGGACAGCTTCGGCCACTCCGGCAAGGGCGGGGAGCTGCTTGCGGAGTACGGCCTGTGCAGCGAAAACATCGCCGCCGAGGCAAAGCGCGCCCTCACCCTGAAGAAATAAAATCACAGGGCGTCCCGCGCTGGCAGGCAAAACCGGCGCGGGACGGCTTTTCCAAGCAGGGGAGGGGAGAGGGATGGCGCGGGCGGGAGCCAAAGTCCAAAGATGGAAAAGGGCCAAGGCCAGGATGAAGCGGCTGGGGAAGATTTTCCTGGCCTATTCCATGATTGCCTTTGCCCTGCTCCTCATTTGGTGCTGCCTTTTAAACCCCTCCTTCCTGCCGGAGGTTCAGGCCCCGGTCCGCTATGGGGAGCTGCCTCTGGCCCAGTTCATGAAGCTCTCCTCCACCAACCTGAACACCGCCACCCCCCTGGAGCTGATGGAGCTGCCGGGGATTGGGGAGGTGCTGGCGGGGCGAATCGTGACCTACCGGCTGCAAAGGGGCGGCTTTGCCTCGGTGGAGGAGCTGCGGGAGGTCCGGGGCATCGGGGAAAAGCGCCTGGAAACCCTGCGCAAATACGTTTATGTAGAGTGAGAGGGAAAATCTCCCCCTCACTTTTTGTTTTCGTCCACCCGGCGTTTGGCGTCCTCCACCGCCAGGTCGCTTTCCTCGCTGTACCCTTCCCCGGTGGGGATGTCATACTGGGTCAGGGCATTGGTGGCATAGGCGTGGCCGGTGTGGTCCTCCTGGCCGTTTTGCGCCTGGTTGCCGTGGAGGAGAAGAGGCTTTTCCTCCTGCTCCAGCTTCGGTTTTTTGTGGCACATAGCGGTTCCTCCTAGAGATATTTTTTCAGGGTCTCAATATTCCGGCGCTGGGTGTTAATAAGCTCCTCCCCCAGCCCCCGCACCTGGGGGTCCCCGGAGAGGGACTGGTTCATCTCCCGCGTCATTTTGGTGATGCCCATGGTGTTGCCCTTGATGACCATATCGGCGATGTGGGAGGTGCTGTTGTCCCGCAGGGCGTTCAGCTGCACCCCGGTCCAGATTCCCATGCGGGACATCACCCCGGAATCGGTGGGATTCATGTTTTTCAGGGCCATCATCTGCCGGGCGGTGTGGGCGATTTGCTCCAGGTTCCCCTGGTAGGAGACCAGCTCGGCGGAGATGCGGTTGTCCTCCACCTTGGGGAGGATGGTATCGATGGAATAGATGCCGGTATTGGCGTTTTGATAGATATCGGACAGAAGTTTATCTTCGCTCATAAAGGATTCCCTCGCTTCTTCCAAAGAATTTCGGTTTTTCCGTATCCCTATTGTTCAGCCGGGGCGGGGAGAAATACAATGGAGTTTTTGACAAAAAGCGCCCCTTTCGCCTGGATAAAAGAAAGAGCAGTTTTTGCAAAAAAAATCTCGGAATCTGCCTCAAATGGGTTGACTTACAGAACGGATTATGATAAAATAACATTCGTTGCTTGAGGGCCGGGGGATTTCCCCGGTGCTGGAAAGCCATTTTGGGAGCATAGCTCAGCTGGGAGAGCATCTGCCTTACAAGCAGAGGGTCACAGGTTCGAGCCC
>WSMP01000004.1 GCA_013316495.1 Angelakisella sp. | reverse complement strand
ACAAGGATGTAGCCACTTGGCGTATCAGAATATGTTGTTCCATCAGGAGATTGGCCCATAGTAATCTGAACAACCTCCCCCAGCTTACGCTGTTCCCAAGCGTCCGTAAATCCGGCGAAACGAATCTCCGGGACGCTGGCCCCCTCCTTCGGGAACATCCTTTCGAGCATGGATTTCTTTATGTTGCATAGCCGTGAATATTTACGCTGATGAAGGGTGATAAGGCGGTCGAGGTTGCGGAAAAAACGGCCTATTTTCGTTTGCTCTGGTACACTGGGAAGCCATATCTCCATCGCCTCAACATCGCCAGCGTTATATGAAGGCAAGGCTCCAACCTGTATCAATGAAGTCAAATCGACAGTCTCAAATAGCGCCTTGGCGAAGTCCGAATCCCACATACCTTTGGCAAGAGAATATGCCATCGTATTATTGTCTAAAAGGAATGGAAAACGGCATAAACGCTTACGATTCAGCATCACAGCAGCTCCAACCTTTGCAAAGAAGATAGCTGGTAATTCCTCGATTGGAGACCACCTATGAGAAGCAATCTGAGCCTCTGTCACATAGTTCTTGGCGATGGTCAGTTCATTTTCATTTCCGCCAGAATTCATGTCGGAAACCTTGAAGAATGGAACGCCAGAGGAGCCGCCTTGCTCGGCATCTGGAAAGCCAACGCCGGATCTTGCTTTACCTACCTCCCCCAGCTTACGCCGTTCCCAAGCATCTGTAAAACCGGCAAACCGAATGGCTGGGACAATGGCCTTCCCCCACATATTTACTCACCCCCCAGCAGCTTTTTGAGCTCCGCAAGGCCCCTCATGTCAAATTCGCTGCCTGTCAACTCGTCCAGAAGCGAAACCAGGGAGCGTTCCGTATTGGCAATTTCCTCCCCAACCTGGGCAAAGGTTGTTTCGTACTTCTTGCAGATGGCCTCCAGCTTGTTGGTAAAGTCCGCAATAACCGTATCGGGCAGGGAGCGGAGACTGCCCACAATCGGGACAATCCACTTTTTTTGCAGAAGTTCCAACACGGTATCGTCAGAAAGCCCTTCAATCGTGGCTTTGGTTTTCAAGTGAAGCGCGGCGGAGTCGGTTTTGATTTGCCGCCGGAGGGTCTTTTCCTCGGTGATGAGCGCGTCAGCCCTTTTCAAAATCGCCAGCGTCTGCGGCACGGCCTCTTTCGCTTTCAGGGCTTTCTTGACCTCGGCCGGGACGAAGGCGTCCTTGCCCTCGTTCACAAAGTCCTGCTCCTTGTCCTCCTCGCTCAATTCCTCCAGGAGCGATTCATATTCGCCGGAGATTTCAGACAGGCGGGTTTCCAGCGCCGTCAGAGCGGCCAGGGCGTCCGGCAACAAAATCTCCTGCACCAGAGCGAATGGAATGACATGACCGGCCCAGCCCTCCTGCACCTCCTGATCTTTGCCGTCCTTCTTTTTGGAAACCATGTTGGGGTCAACCTGTTTTGTGGCAGCAAATCCCTCCGTCTGGATAATTTCGAGGTCAACCGCAATCCGCCCCCATTCGTCATCCAAAAGCTGATAGGCGCTGTAGCGATCGATCAGCGGAATCCCAGCAAGCCGGGAGAAAATGGCGTCGCTCAGCACAGATTCCTCCTGGGCGGTATTGAGGGTCTGCATTTTGCCCAGCAGCTCGGCCCGCAACAGCTCGTCAAAGTTATGGAATGCGGATTCATAACGGGAGAGGAACGAGGCCACAGACGGGTGCGACCGAAGGGCGGATTTCAATTCCACCACGTTCAGGCGGCAGTACGAACCATCATCCGAAGCGAACAGCGCGTCCTTTAGGCCAGGGAAGGCGTCCCAATACGGGTGAAGCTCCCGAAGCTCACTGTCCGGGATGCCGCCAAACATAGAGGCGAAAATATCCCAGCTCTCGGCCTTCTCCGAAGAATCCACATACCGGGGGATGTTCAGATTGTAGTCATTGGCGCGGATGTCGTCACGGCTGACCACTTTTGAAAACTTCTTTACGGTACTGCGGGCTGTCACAACATCCACAATGCGCTTGATGTCACAGGCGCGAAGGATATTGTTTTTGCCGGCCTTTGCAAAACCCTTCGAGGCGTCCACAATCAGCACATCGGTATTGTCCCGTTTTTGTTTCAGAACCATGATGATGGTGGGGATACCTGTGCCAAAGAAGATATTTGCGGGCAGGCCAATAATGGCGTCAATGTGATTGAGTTCAATTAGGTTTTTGCGGATGGTCCCTTCCTCGCCGCCACGGAACAAAACGCCGTGCGGCAGAACGATGGTCATAATTCCGTCAGGTTTCAGGTGGAACAGGTCATGAAGCAAAAACGCATAGTCTGCTTTTCCCTTCGGCGCAATTCCAAACCGGGAATACCGCGGGTCGGTCTCCTTGTCTTGGGGATTCCACGCCTGAGAATAGGGCGGATTGGAAACCACGGCATCTACATAGAGCGGGCTGTAGGTATGTACCGGGTCGTTCTCATCAAAGTACGGCCAGTCCTCCTCCAGCGTGTCGCCGTTTCTGGTCATGATGTTATCCGGCAGGATTCCCCGCATAACCAGGTTCATTCTTGTGAGGTTATAGGTGTTCTCCTTCAGCTCCTGTGCATAGTACATAATATGGTCGCCGCTGCCCATGTACCGCGCAACGCACTTGCCGATGTTGATCAGCAGGGAGCCGGAGCCACTGGTGGGGTCGTAGATTTTGATTTCCGTCCGGCCTTTCAGGTGGTTGGCAACGATTTCGGACATCAAAAGTGAAACTTCGTGGGGCGTATAAAACTCGCCGGCCTTCTTCCCGGCGTTGGCGGCAAAATTGCTGATGAGATATTCGTAGATGAAACCGAGAACATCATAATCCTGCTTGCCGTCCATAGGAATATCCTTGATAAGATAAATCAAATCGCGGATGGCCTTTGTCCGTGCGCCGGAGGTCTCCCCCAGTTTCGAAAGCCCGGTTTGGAGCGTGGCAAAAATATTGTCGAACACTTTCTTGTGGGTAGGGTTGATAAGCCGGCTGAAAGCAGACAGTGCGTCTGTGACATCTTCGGCGGAAAAGTCAATCCCCTTGGCAATCCAACTGGAGAAAAGATTGTCGTAGGCGATAAAGTATCCAAGGTTTTTCCGAATGCTCTCTACCGTCTCGCTGTCCTCCTCGGTAAGCTCCGGAAGGTACTCATCTGTCCAGTCATTTTCCCGCAGATACCGGACCTCTTTATCCGAAAGAAACTTATAAAAAATGAAACCGAGTATGTAGTCCTTATATTCGTTCGCCTCAATTTTAGAGCGCATCCTGTTAGCGGATTCCCAAATCTTCGATGCAAGCTGCTGTTTGTTCATCTGGCTGCTCCTCTCATATTGTAAGGTAATTATAGCACATATAGACAGGATTTTTCAATGAAGGACCCAACCCTTTAGCAGTGCACCTTATTCACTGCCCCTGGTTTTTCCAGCAAACCGGGAACCAAATTCGTCAAACAGAACAGATATATACCAAGGAGTTTTCTTGCCGCCCTCATCGCCGTAGGGCCCGGACACGCTCCATCCGGGCAGAACCTAGCTTTTGGCGGCGTTTTTTGGTACAATATAAATTGAAATCCAACATCCGCAAGGGGGCATCCTTTATGGTCCGGCGGCAGTACACCTCCCTTCCCTCCTCCCTGGAGGAAGCGCCAAGGCTGATTTACGTTTCCCAGGACCGATACAGCGGGGACTGGAACTCCAGCCTCCACACCCACGGCTGTGCTGAGCTGTTTTTTATCACCGGGGGACACGGGCGCTTCTGCACCCGGCGGGAGGAATTCCCGGTGGCTATTCACGACGCCATCATCGTCAACACCAACGTTCCCCACACCGAGGTAAGCCAGCTGGACAGCCCCCTGGAGTACATCGTTTTGGGGGTGGATGGGCTGGGCACCATGGCCGGCGCAGAGGGCTATACCATGCTACACCTCCGCACCGGCTGGGAGGAGCTGATGAGCTGCCTGCGGCTGATGCTCCAGGAGGCGGGGGAATCGCTGCCGGGGCACGAGCAGGTTTGCCGGAGCCTTTTGGAGGTGGTGCTAATCCGCCTGAACCGCCAGCAGGACGCCGCCCTTGCCGGCGGGCCCTCCGATCCCCGCGTCAGCCGGGACTGCGACCTGGTGCGCCGGTACATTGATAACCACTTTAAAGAAAACCTCAGCCTGGACCAGCTGGCGCAGCTGGCCCATCTCAATAAGTACTACCTGTCCCACGCCTTCCGGCGGGAGTTTGGGGTCTCCCCCATCAATTACCTCATCGCCTGCCGCATCGAGGAAAGCCGCTTCCTTTTGAGGGAAACGGACCACACCCTTTCCCTCATTGCCCAGATTTTGGGCTTCTCCTCCCTTAGCTATTTTTCCCAGTGTTTCCGGCGGGTGGAAGGGGTCAGTCCCCTGGAGTACCGCCGGCGACACCGGTAGCAAAGGGGGAAAAGAAGGCACTCCTATCCATTTTGCCCAGAAGCTGCAAACAGCTTTTTCTAAAAATTAGTCCAAACCACAAAAAGAGCAATATATATAAAAAGTTCCGCAAGATAGAGATTGCTTCCTGCCGGAAGAAAAGCTATACTGAATCATAACAGGGGCCGGTTCCCGGTCCCCGAAATAAGCCCTTTGTTCCCCCAGGCCTTGTTTGTAAAAGGAGAGTTTTCCCAAAGAACAGACGGACGCCTCCGTTTTTCAAACCGGCCCAACTTAAAGGAGGTAAAACCATGAAGAAATTTATCAGTCTCCTGCTGGCATTGACCCTGGTGCTGTCCATGGCTGCCTGCGGTGGCGGCAACGGCGGCTCCAGCGCGCCGGCCCCCGACAATTCCAGCACCCCTGACGCCCCGCCGCCTGCCGAGGATGTAACCCTCACCGTGGCCGCCCTGGCCTCCGGTTATGAGGAAGCCTATCCCGGTATGTGGAAGGAAGTCTGCGATGCCTTCACCGCCGAGACCGGCATCAAGGTGGAGCTCATCTGCGACAAGAACCTGGAGGACGTCATCGGCCCCTCCATGCAGGGCGGCGACTTCCCCGACGTCATCCATCTGGCCACCGGCCGTGAGAAGGGCCTCACCGAACAGTTCATCAAGGACCGCAACATCGCCGATATCACCGATGTTCTCTCCATGACTGTCCCCGGCGAGAGCGCCAAGGTCTCCGATAAGATCGTGGGTGGCTTCACCGATACCTCGGTCACCAACCCCTACGGCGACGGCAAGACCTACCTGGCCCCCATGTTCTACTCCCCCTGCGGCCTGTTCTACAACGCCGGGCTGTTTGAGGAGAAGGGCTGGACCGTTCCCACCACCTGGGACGAGATGTGGGAGCTGGCCGACAAGGCCAAGGCCGAAGACCCCAATATGCACCTCTTTACTTATCCCACCACCGGCTACTTTGACGCCTTCCTGTATGCCCTGATGTACTCTGTGGGCGGCGCTGATTTCTTCAACAAGGCCACCACCTATTCCGAGGGTATCTGGGACACCCCCGAAGCCAAGGAGTGCTTCGACATCATCGCCAAGCTGGCTAGCTACACCAACCCCGTCACCCCCGCCCAGGCCAATGACCAGGACTTCACCCAGAACCAGCAGCTGGTCCTGGATAACAAGGCCCTGTTCATGCCCAACGGCACCTGGATCGTGGGCGAGATGGCCGAGGCTCCCCGTGCCGACGGCTTCAAGTGGGGGATGACCGCTCTGCCCGCCGCCAAGGCTGGCGGCAACGGCGCCAGCTACTGCTGGCTGGAGCAGGCTTGGGTCCCCGCCGAGGCTCCCAACCTGGATGCTGCCAAGCAGTTTGTGGCTTTCCTGTACAGTGACAAGGCTTGCTCCATCTTTGCCAAGGGCGGCGCTGTGCAGCCTGTTCCCGGCCTCACCGATAACCTGGAGGGCGACAACAAGCTGTTCTACGCCATCTATGACAACGGCGCTGACGCCGCCATGGGCAACTTCGCCGCCTACGAGGCGGTGGCGGGCCTGGGCACCGTCCGCGAGGTCTTCCTGGACCCCGTCAACGGCCTTGTGAATGGCACCCTCACCCAGGAGCAGTGGATCAGCGACGTCAAGGCTGCCAGCGATGAGATGCGCGCCAACCTGATGGGCTGAGTTTACAGCTGACCGCACGTTCCAATTGACCAGATAACGGGCGGCGGCGAGTAGGTATTGCTCGCCGCCGCCCGTTTGTCAAAACGACAAACGGGCCCGCCGCGATCGGCGGGGTTATCCGCTCCCTCCGGTCGCTCTACGCGAACAGAGGGGCCTTACGGCCCCCCTTTTCACACTTTTCCCCCTCTTCCCCGCAAGGGCCTACTCCTGGGAAGAGGCTTTTCGACAGACTAACAGGCGGTTCTCACCGTCACCTGCTTCTTTGTCCCCGACATTCCGCGAAAGGAGTGATCCCATGCGCCCCAGCAAGAGCCGCAGCCTCTTTTTGCTCCTGTGCATCGCCCCGGCCGCAATCCTCTATCTTCTCTTTATGATTCTGCCCACCTTCAACGTCTTCCGGATGTCCCTCTTCGAGCGGGGGGCCTACTCCCCCAAGGAGACCTTTGTGGGACTGGCGAACTTCCAGGCACTCCTCAAGGATACCAAGTTTATCGTCTCCATGCAGAACACCATCCTTCTTATCGTCACTGTCACCATCATCACCTTTTTCTTTGCCATCGTCTTTGCCGCCATCCTCACCAGGGAGAATATCCGGGGACAGAACTTCTTCCGCATCGTCTTCTATATCCCTAACATCCTTTCGGTGGTGGTTATCGCCGGCATCTTCTCCGCCATTTATAAGCCGGAAAACGGGATGCTCAACAGCATTCTCTCCTTTCTCTCCGGCCAGACGGTGATGGTGCTGTGGAAGGATCAGCCCATGGTTATCGCCAGTGTCATCATCGCTATGGTGTGGCAGGCCATCGGCTACTACATGGTGATGTACATGGCCTCTATGGCCGCCGTCCCCGTCACCCTCTACGAAAGCGCGGGGCTGGACGGCGCCGGGCGGCTGACCCAGTTCTTCCAGCTCACCCTCCCCCTTATCTGGACCAACATCCGCACCACCCTCACCTTCTTCATCATCTCCACCATCAATATGGCTTTCCTCTTTGTCAAGGCCATGGTGGCGAAGGGGATGGCCGACGTGGGCCTCAGCTTTATGTACGCCCAGAAGGACGCCGGTCTCTACGGCTACTCCATGGCGGCGGGCGTGGTGATTTTCCTCTTCTCCTTCCTGCTTTCCGCCCTGGTGAACTGGGTGACACGGCGGGAAGTCCTGGAAATGTAAGGAGGCCTCCCTATGACAAAAGAGAAAAAAGGCGTTTCTGCCGAGACCCTGTATAAAATCTTTATCTATGTGGTGCTCATCACCCTGGCGGTGGTCATCATCGTGCCGGTGGCCTGGGTGTTCCTGGCCTCCATTAAGCAAAACAGTGAATTCTACGGCAACCCCTGGGCGCTGCCTGCCGGCTTCTACTGGCAGAACTTTGTGGACGCCTGGAACGCCGCCAGCATGGGCAGCTATATGATGAACTCCGTTCTGGTCACCGCCCTTTCCCTGGCGCTGCTGCTGGTGGTGGCTCTGCCTGCGGCCTACTGCCTGGCCCGGTTCCGCTTCCGGGGACGGGGCTTCCTCAACACCGCCTTTATGGCGGGGCTGTTCATCAACGTCAACTACATTGTGGTGCCCATCTTCCTGATGCTTCGGGACGGGGACGCCTTTCTGAAAAAGGCGGCGGGCGGCGCTTTCCTCCTCAACAACCTCTTTGTGCTGGCAGTGGTCTATGCCTCCACCGCCCTGCCCTTCACCATCTACCTCCTCTCCGGCTACTTTGCCACCCTTCCCCACGACTTCGAGGAGGCCGCCTACATCGACGGCGCTACCTACGGACAGGCCATGGTCCGCATCATCTTCCCCATGGCCCAGCCCTCAATCATCACCATTATCCTCTTCAACTTCCTCTCCTTCTGGAACGAATACATCATCTCCATGACGCTGATGAGCAGCGCCACCGGCCAGAAAACGCTGCCGGTGGGACTCCTTAACCTGATGCAGGCCCAGCAGTCCTCGGCCCAGTATGGCATCCTTTACGCCGGGCTGGTGCTGGTGATGCTGCCCACCTTGATCCTGTATATGTGCGTGCAGAAGAAGCTGACCCAGGGCATGACCGTGGGTGGACTGAAAGGATGATACCATGAACTTTTGGAAAGAGCATATGGGCCTGCGGGCGCTGCTTATCACCGTTTTCTTCTTCCTGGGCCTGGGGCTGGTGATTTTTGGCTGGACCCTAAAGGGACAGCTGGCTGGTCTGGGGCTGATGATGGCCGGTGTGGTGCTGCTGCTGGCGGCGCTGATGATTTACAACAAACCCTTTGAGCATTAGGAGAAAAAATATATGAGCGAACAACTGACCAAAGGCCGGGTGACCATCCCCACCGACGTGGACGTGGTGCCCCAAACCCTGGAGCTGCTGGAGCGCTGGGGTGCCGATGCCATCCGGGACTGCGACGGCACCGACTATCCGGACGCCCTGAAAAAGGTGGACGCCAAGGTCTATTCCACCTACTACACCACCCGCAAGGACAACGCCTGGGCCAAGGCCAACCCCGATGAGGTCCAGCAGTGTTACATCATGACCGGCTTTCACACCGCTGCCGGCGGCCCCCTGTCCATCCCCCTTTTGCAGGGAATCAGCGAGGAGCTGCTGGAGGTAAACAGCCGGGATGACATAGGACGCTGGTGGGAGGTGATGGACCGCACCACCGGGCAGCCGGTGCCGCCGGAGCGCTGGAATTACGAGCCCGCCTCCGGCGCGGTGACCATCCCCTGCCCGGAGGACTTCCACGATTACACCGTCAGCTTTCTGGCCTACCTTATCTGGGACCCGGTGCATATGTACAACGCCGTCACCAACGGCTGGAAGGACTTTGAGCACCAAATCACCTTTGACGTCCGCCAGCCCAAAACCCGGAAGTTCACCATGGAGCGGCTGCAAAAATTCATCGCCAGCCACCCCCATGTGGATGTCATCCGGTACACCACCTTCTTCCACCAGTTTACCCTTATCTTTGATGAGCTGAAACGAGAGAAGTACGTGGACTGGTACGGCTATTCCGCCTCTGTCTCCCCCTACATCCTGGAGCGGTTCGAGAAGGAGGCGGGTTACAAATTCCGGCCGGAGTTTATCATCGACCAGGGCTATTACAACAACCAGTACCGGGTGCCCACCAAGGAGTTTAAAGACTTTATGGCCTTCCAGCGCCGGGAGGTGGCCGCCCTGGCAAAAGAAATGGTGGACATCACCCACCAACTGGGCAAGGAAGCCATGATGTTTTTGGGGGACCACTGGATTGGCACCGAGCCCTATTTGCCGGAGTTTAAAACCATCGGCCTGGATGCGGTGGTGGGGAGCGTTGGCAACGGCTCTACCTTGCGCCTCATCTCGGATATCCCCGGCGTGAAGTACACCGAGGGACGCTTTCTGCCCTATTTCTTCCCCGATACCTTCCACCTCGGCGGCGATCCGGTGGGGGAGGCCAGGGAAAACTGGATCACCGCCCGCCGGGCCATCCTGCGCAAGCCCATCGACCGCATCGGCTACGGCGGCTACCTCAAGCTGGCCTGCCAGTTCCCGGCCTTCATCGACTATGTGGAATCGGTCTGCAAGGAATTCCGGGAGCTGTACCAGAACATCGGCAAGGGAAAGCCCTACTGCGCGGCAACGGTGGCGGTGCTCAACTGCTGGGGCAAGGCCCGCTCCTGGGGCTGCCACATGGTCCACCATGCCCTCTACCAAAAGCAGAACTACTCCTACGCTGGGGTCATTGAGGCCCTCTCCGGCGCCCCCTTCGACGTGCGCTTTCTCAGCTTTGACGACCTGCTGGACGACCCCCACGCCCTGGATGACGTGGATGTGCTGCTGAACATCGGGGACGGGGACACCGCCCACACCGGCGGCGCCATCTGGGAAGAACCGGCCATCTCCGCTGCCCTGAAAAAGTTTGTCTGGAAGGGTGGCGGCCTCATCGGGGTTGGGGAGCCCACCGGCCACCAGTACCAGGGACGGTATTTCCAGCTGGCCCAGGTGCTGGGTGTGGAGAAGGAAACCGGCCTCACCCTGGGATATGACAAGTACAACTGGGAGGAGCACCCAGAGCACTTCATCCTGGAGGACCAGAATGGTGCAGTGGACTTCGGCGAGGGGAAGAAGAGCATCTATGCCTTGGAAGGGAGCCAGGTGCTGGTGCAGCGGGAAAAGGAGGTGCAGCTGGCGGTCAATGCCTTCGGCGCCGGCCGGGGGGTCTATCTCTCCGGGCTGCCCTACTCCTTCCGGAACAGCCGCCTGCTCCTGCGGGCCATCCTCTGGGCGGCCCACAGGGAGGAGCGCTTGGAGCGCTGGTTCTCCACCAACTGCTGCGTGGACGTCCACGCCTACCCGGAGGCGGGCCGCTTCTGTGTTGTAAACAACACCTACGCCCCCCAGAACACCACTGTCTACCGGGGGGATGGCTCCAGCTTCCAGCTGGAATTGATCCCAAACGAGATCCGCTGGTATACCGTATAGACGGGAAAACACCCCTGGGTAGATACCCAGGGGTGCTGTATTTTCGCCCTGTTTTTACCCCTTCAGATAAGGCAGGGGATTTGTGTGCTTACCGTTGATGCGCACCTCAAAGTGGAGATGGGGGCCGGTGGACCAACCGGTGCTGCCCACATTGCCGATGTTTTCCCCCTTCTCCACATAGTCCCCCACGCTGACGTTGACGCTGCTTAGATGGGCATAGAGGGTGGAGTAGCCGCCGCCGTGGTCAACAATGATGTATTTTCCGTAGCTCTTATTGGGGATATAGGTGGTCTTTGTAAAGATAACATTGCCGGCATTGGCCGCCACCACACTTTTGCCGTTGACATTCTTGCCGGTGAAGTCCACCCCGGTGTGGAAATCGCTGCCGTTAAAGCGCCAGCCGTAATAGGAGCTGATGCTGGCATACCCTGGCACCGGAAGCATAAAGGTGCCCCCCACGAACTCGCTCATAGCCTCCATCTCGGCGTAGATGCGGTCAATCTCCTCCTGGGTCTCCTTCATCTCCTTCTGTTTGGCGGCGATATCTGCCAAAAACTCCTTCTCCATCTGCTCGATGCTTTGTATTTCCGCCACAGTGGCGCTGAGCTTTGCGTCCAGCTGGCGGCGAGTCTCCTCCGCCTCCGCCTTGGTGTCCGCCAACTCCTCCTGGTCAGCCTCCAGGGCCGCCTTGGCCTCTTCCACCGCGGCCTTGGCGGCCTCCACATTGGCCAGGGTCTGCTCCAGATCCGTTTGGATGTCCTGGTCGTGCTGGGCAACCCGCTTCAGGTATTCGCTGGTGGTGAGGAAGTCCCCAAAGCTCTCCGCACCCAGCAGCAGGGAGAGGGAGGAAACATGCTCGGACATATACATAGCCCGCATCCGGCGCTTGAAGAGGTCGTAGGTTTCGGCGATGTCATCCTCCAGGTTAAAAATCTCCTCTTCCTTTTCCTCAATCTCCAATTCCAGGTCGGCAATCTTTTTCTCCAGGGCGGTGATCTTTTCCTCCAGCAGGCTGATCTGCTGCTTCATAATATTGATCTCCTGGGTGGTCTTCGCCTTGATGGCCTCCTGCTTCGCCTTTTCTGTTTTGGCGGCGTCCACCTTTGCCTGGAGGGCCTGCTCCTCCTTCTTCAGCTGGTCCAGCCGGTCGTTGAGGTCCTTGATTTCCTCATCCTCGCCAAAGGCCACAGCGGAAAAGCAAAGCAGCATCCCCACACACAGGAGTAGGGCAAGCAGCCGCCTGAAAAACGATTTCATAGTCCTATCCATATTCTTTCCCCTTTACACGATTCTGGCGCGTCGTCCATCTTCGCTACAAAACACGGCTGCGGCAATCACACCTTCAGGTACCGCCCCACGAAGAACAGCGCTCCCGCTATCCCGAAGGCGGCCCCGGCTCCGCAAAAGCCCCCCAGCATCCGGCAGGCGATATCCTCAAAATGGATAAGGTTTTGGTAGGCCAGCTGGAGCCAGGAGGAGGTTGCGGTGCTCATCCAATCCATCAGGTAGTAATACCCCACCCACAGCAGGCCAAAGGCCAGCAGGGCGGAGCAAAGGCCAATAATCACCCCTTCCACCAAAAAGGGCAGGCGGATAAAGGAATCGGTGGCCCCCACATACTTCATAATGCTAATTTCCCGCCGGCGATTGAAGATGGTGAGCTTGATGGTGTTGCTGACAATCAGAACGGACACCGCCCCCAGGATGGTTACAATAGCCAGTCCCCCTAAATTTACCGCCTTCTTCACCCCCACCATGGTGGCGGCCATATCGGTGGGGGAATTGACGTCCAGCACCAGGTCCAGGGCCTGAATCTTTTCCACTGTACTGCTGAGAAACTCCAGGTCCCTCACCTTGACATAATAGGTAGCCGGAAGGGGATTGTCCTCCCGGAGAGCATCCATCAGGTAAGCGGAGCTGCCCAGGCGCTCCATCTGGCCCTCCAGCGCCTCTGCGCGGGAGATATACCGCACCGAAGAGACATTCTCAATGGCGGACAGTGTCGCCCCAAGGCCCTCTGCCTCGCTTTCATCCGCCTCGTCCACCACAAAGACCACCACGTCGTTCTGGCTTTCTATGTAGCCCATAACGGCATCGGCGTTCAGGGAAAAGAGCACCGCCGCCCCGATGAGAAGCATACAGGCCACCAGCACCCCAATGGAGGCGATGGACATCTGGCGGTTGGCCCGGATGTTTCTGGCCCCTTCCCCAACGAGATATTTCACGCTTCCCAGGCTCATTGCGGCTTTCCCCCTTTATCCAGTATGACGCGGCCCTTTTCAATGCCGATGACCCGGTGGTCAAAGTGGGACACCAGCCCATGCTCGTGGGTCACCATGACGATGGTGGTGCCGCACCGGTTGATTTCGTTCAGCAGCTCCACAATCTCATAGGACAGCTCCGGGTCAATGTTGCCGGTGGGCTCGTCTGCGATGATGAGGGCGGGGTTATTTACCAGGGCGCGGGCTAAGGCCACCCGCTGCTGCTCCCCACCGCTAATCTCCGGCGGGTAGCTGCGGGCCTTCTTGGCCAGACCCAGCAAATCGAGGATGTAGGGCACCCGGCGGCGTATATATTTGCTGGAGACGTTGGTCACCTGAAGGGCAAAGGCAACGTTCTCATAAACAGTCATGGTAGGGATGAGGCGGAAATCCTGAAACACCACTCCGATGGTCCGGCGAAAGGCGGGGATATGCCGACGTTTCATGGTGCAGAGGTTGTATCCGTTCACCAGGACGGTGCCCTTGGTGGGGGTCTCCTCCCGCAGGAGCATCTTGATGAGGGTGCTCTTTCCCGCCCCGGAGGGACCTACAATGAAAACGAACTCCCCTTTTTCCACATGGAGGGATACATGATGGAGGGCATGGGTGCCGCTCTCGTAGGTCTTTGAGACATCCTTGAAGGTTATGATGGCCTCCACACCTCCTTATCACAGGCCTTTCTCTACTCCAAAACAGCGTCCCCCGGATATTCCTTCTGGAGAAGCATCCGCAGGAGCGCTGTCTTTCCCTGTAAGCTCTATTCTACAGCTCGTAAAGGGCTCTGTCAATATTTCACCGGGTTCGCGGTGAGGTACTTCTTCACCATCAGCGCCACCTTAAAGACAATAGCATGGTCGAACTCCCGCAGGTCCAGGCCGGTGAGCTTCTTTATCTTTTCCAGCCGGTAAACCAGGGTATTCCGGTGGACAAAGAGCTTCCGGCTGGTCTCCGAGACGTTTAGGTTGTTCTCAAAGAACTTTTGGATGGTAAAGAGGGTCTCCTGGTCCAGGCTCTCGATGGAACCTTTCTTAAAGACCTCCTTGAGGAACATTTCGCAAAGGGTGGTGGGAAGCTGGTAGATAATACGGGCGATGCCCAGATTGTCGTAGCTGACGATGAGCTTTTCGGTATCGAAGACCTTCCCCACCTCCAGGGCGGCCTGGGCCTCCCGGAAGGAACGGGCCAAATCCTTGATGCCGGTGACCACCGTGCCGATGCCCACTACCACCTTGGTGTAAAACTCGCTCCCCAGGGTGTCCACAATGGAGCGGGCCAGCTTCTCCAGGTCCTTTGTCTCGATGCCGCTTTTAATCTCCTTCACCAAAACGATATCGCTTTCGCTGATGTTGAAGACAAAATCCTTCTGCTTATCAGGGAAGAGGTTCTGAATCACATCAAAGGCGGAGATATCGTTTGCGGAGACGATGCGGATAAGGAGCACCACCCGGCTTACCTCGGAGCTGAAGTGCAGCTCGCGGGCCTTGACAAAGATATCTCCAGGGAGGATATTATCCAAAATGACATTTTTGATAAAATTGCTGCGGTCATATTTTTCGTCGTAATACTGCTTGATATTTTGCAGGGAGATGGTGAGCACCCCGCAGATTTTGGCCGCCAGGTCATCGGTGCCGGAGACAAAAACGGCGTACTCCGCCCGCATTTTGGAGCCAAAGGGCTTATAGGTGACCCCATCCCGGATAAACAGGTCGTTGTTCTCCCCCAGGTCGATAGCCAGGAAATCATTGGGCTCCCCGATCTTGGTCAAATCGCTGCAAGCGATAATGGTGGCATTTTCGTCCACCACGCCAATGGTACGGTTGATGGTATCCCGCATCTGGTATACAAGCCCCTGGAACAGTCGGTTCGACATAATGCTACCCCTCTTTTCATGCTGCTTGTGTCGCTTTCAGATTTTGCACTGTTTTTATTGTACAATTTTTTTTGTGCAATTGCAACATATTTCTTTTAGGAAATTCTTCTTATCCGAAAAAAGATTGGAGAATTTGCCTACAGAAAGGGAAAAAAAACCACAAGAAGCACAAATCGGTCCCCTTGCCCGCAGAAAAGGCCCAAAAAATCACCAAAGGCCAAAGAAGGACGCTCCATCCGGCGTCTGGCGCTCCTGGAGAAGCTCCGCCTCCAGGGGGCTTAGCTCCCGGCACTGGCCCGGCGCAAGGTTTTTATCCAGGGCCAGCGCCCCCATGGAGACACGCTGTAGCTCCATCACCTTGGCTCCATAAAAGGCGAACATCCGCTTAATCTGATGATACATCCCCTCCCGGAGGGTGACCTGGGCCAGGTCCAAATCCAGTGCCACCAACTCCGCCGGAAGGGTGGTACCATCCTCCCCCAGGGGGATGCCTTTGGAAAAGCCCTCCGCCATTTCGGTGGTAAGGAAGCTGTCCAGCCGGGCCAGGTACACCTTGGGGACGTGGCTTTTGGGGGCCAGAATGCGGTGGGCCAGCTCCCCGTCATCGGTGATGATGACAAGGCCGGTGGTGTCCTTGTCCAGCCTCCCGGCGGGGAACAGACCCTGCCGCCGCAGCTCTGGCGGCACCAAATCCACCACGGTGGGGCAGTTCTCATCCCTGGCGGCGGACACCACCCCGGCGGGCTTATTCATCATCAGGTAGAGATGGCGGCGCAGAATTAGCGGTTTCCCCCCCACCTCCACCTGATCCCTGTCCCAGTGGATTTTCTGGTCTGCCTGCCTTGCCAGGAGGCCGTTCACCGTCACCTGGCCTTTGCGAATCAGCTCCTTCACGTCCTTCCGGGACCAGGTGGACTGTGCCGCCAGCACCTTGTCCAACCGCTCTGGCTTCATTCCATCGCCTCCCCTTTGCTCTACAGAAAAGGCCCCGCCGCAGGACGGGGCCTCTTTTCTCACTCTGCTTTTTTGTACCGCTCCGCCATCTCCTCCAGGGAGACCTGCTCCACCAGGGGGGCCTTGCCGAAGCTGCCAAATTCCACGATGAGGGTGCCCACCGCCTCCTTGACGCCCCGGCGGATACAATCGGTGACCGCCTCCAGCGCCGCGCTGCCCTGGGTATCCCCGTACATCACCAGGTCCATCACCGGGGTGAGGAAGGCCCTGGGGTCGAACTGGTTCTTCTTCTCCTCCAGCAGGGCATGAATCCCCCCGATGGCGCTGTCGTCTCGTAGCTCCGGGCGCTTCTGGAACAGCTCCCGCAGGTTGCGGGTGACGGCCAAGCGGATATCGGTATCCACATTGATTTTGCCGATGCCACAGGGGATGGCGGCTTTCAGCTCCGCCAGGGAGATGCCATAGGCATTGGTAATCTCCCCGCCCAAACCGTTGATTTCATCCACGATATACCGGGGGACGGTGGAGGAGCCGTGGGAGACCAGCACCCCGAAGATGCCTTCGTGCATCAGGCATTCCCGGATGGCAATGGGAATCTCCCGGCGCAGCTTTACATCCTTCCCCTTACTGGCCCCATGCATGGTGCCGTAGCTGATGGCCAGGCAATCCACACCGGTTTTTTTGAAGAATTCCACCGCGTCCATGGGATTGGTGTAGGTGCTCCCAGCGCTAAAGACGTGGTCTTCCACGCCGGCCAGCACCCCCAGCTCTCCCTCCACCGTTACACCGCGGGGGTGGGCGTACTTCACCACCTCGCGGGTCAGCTCGATGTTATCCTGGAAGGGAAGGCTGCTGCCGTCAATCATAACGCTGGTGTATCCCCCCGCGATGGCGGCCTTGACGCTGTCCATATCCCGGCCGTGGTCCAGGTGAAGCACCACCGGCACCGGGCTGTTCTCCCCGAATTTCTTGACTGCGTCCCCGATGTTTTTGGCTCCCCGAATCTTATCCTCCAAAGTGGCGTTCATAAAATCGGTACGCCCCCCCATGAAACCGTTTGCCAGGTCCGCCCCCTGCAAAATAGCGGCAGAGCGGAACATCTCATGGACCTCGATGGCGGCCTGGGCCTGGGCGACCGCGTTGACATTAAAAGCTCCCTGGGCGTAACCGTACTTGGCGGTAGCCTCCAGCAGAGGCCGAAGTGGAACCAGTGGCATGGTGTTTTCCTCCTTTTTGATGATACAGACAGGATTGTTACGATAGAATTGTTTTTGGCGTGTCTCAAAAAAACACCGGGGTGTTTTCGAGTGGTAGTCCGTTTGCTTTTCATCTATCTGTAAAAAACTAGGTCGCTTTTCTTTTTGCATCTTTTTCTTTTCTCGTGAAAAGAAAAAGATGTGGGGGCTGGGGCAACGCCCCAGAATCGCTTACGCTTTGTACACCACCTTGCCCCCCGCGATGGTGGCGTCCACTGTGAGGTCCTCCCCAAGCAGCACCAGGTCGGCATCCATGCCGGGGGCGATGGCGCCCTTCTGCTCCGAAAGGCCCAGCAGTTGGGCGGGGTTTCGGGTGAGGAGGGGCAGAAGCTGCTCCACCGGCAGACCGGTAAAGGCGACGAGATTTTTCAGGGCGTTTATGAGGGTAAGGGTACTTCCGGCGCGGGTTCCATTGGGGAGCTTGGCGTCCCCGTCCTGGACGATAACGTCGTTAACCCCCAGCTTATAGGGTCCATCGGGGAGGCCCGCCGCCATGATGCTATCGGTGATAGCCACTACCCGCTCCAGCCCCTTGGTTTTCAAAATCAGGCGGACGGTGCCGGGGTGGAGGTGCCGTCCGTCGCAAATCACCTCGCAGAAGACCCGGTCATCCTCCAGCACCGCCCCCCAGATGGCCGGCTCGTGCTGGTGCAGCAGACGCATGGCGTTGCCGGTATGGGTGGCGGCTTTGGCCCCGGCAGCGATAGCCCGGCGGCTGATTTCATAATCCGCGCCGGAATGGCCGATGGCGACCGTCACCTCTCCGGAGACCTCCTCTATCATCTCCACCACCCCAGGGACCTCCGGGGAAACGGTGACATACCGCACCGCCCCCTCCCCTGCCCCCAGGTACTCCCGCAGCAGGGCGGCGTTCCCGGTTTGGAGCAGTTCTTCCGGCATGGCCCCTTTATACGAGCTAGCTAGAAAGGGGCCTTCCAGGTGGACCCCCAGCAGCGGGGCGCCCTCCGGGTGCTCCATGGCCTTTTTTACCTCCCCGATGCACCACAGGGTCTGCTCCCTGGTATCAGTGAGGACGCTAGCCAGCCAACCGGTGACCCCCTGGGAGGCGAAGAACCGCCCAATCTTCCCCAGCTCCTGGGCGCTGGCGGCGTTGACATCCACCCCGGCGGCTCCATGGGTATGGATATCCATAAAACCGGGGACGAGACGCCGGCCTGTCCCGTCCAGCCGGGGCGTCCCCTCCGGAGCGTCGATGTCAGGAGCAATTTTGGCAATCTTCCCCTCCTGGCAAAGGATCTCCCCAGGGGTGAAAACTCCATCCCGGTAGATGCGGACATTTTGAATCAGCAAATTATTCATAGCAGCGCTCCCCCGTCAGTAGGCGGCCTTGGCGGCGTTGGCGTTGGAGAGAATCTTGGCGTCGGGGTGGTTTTGCAGCAGCGTGACAGGGAATTCCGCAGTCACCGGACCATAGGCTGCCCGGCGCACCACCGCCCGGTGCCAATCCCGGAACACCCCCAGGCGGACCTTTTTGGCCCCCAAAATCTGGGCCATGCCGATGGTGACACACCGGCGGGGCATGGCTCCGATGGCTCCCCCCAGGTCCCCGATGGCGTTGGCGGTGATGGTCTCCCGCGAGATATCCAGGGTCCGCACCGAAAGGGCGGCAAACTCCACCGGGGTCAGCTCTGGCTGGGGCTCATTAAAGGCCAGATGCCCATTGATACCGATGCCGCCAAAGGCCACATCCACCCCGCCCAGCTCCTGAATGAGGGCGGGGATTCTTTCCAGGTTCTCCGGGTCGGGGAAGACCCGCTGCTCCGGGGGCATCAGCAGCTCCGGGGGCAGGCAGCTGTAAACCTCCCGCTCCATAAAGCCCCGGAAGGAAAGGGGGTGCTCCTTGGGCAGCCATTTGCCGTCCTCCCCCAGGTACTCGTCCATGTTAAGGAACCAGCAGTTTTGCAGGGAGAGGTTCTCCTCCCGCACCAGGCGGCGGAAGATGGGGTATTGCCCCACCGGCCCCACCGGACAGATGAAGACGGTGCGGCGGCCCGTCCCGTTGTTCTGGTGGATGGTATCCACCATCTCCTTTGCCAGCTCATAAAAAACCTCTCCGGAATCCCCCAGCTTCAGGATGGGGATGCGGGCGTCCTGCCCCAGCTCCTGGGGAGTGATGCGGTAATAATCCATCAGTTTCGTCCTCCTTTTTCTGGAAGCTGTACCCTTTGCCGGTGGGATGAATACAGCCGCTTACATGAAGAGATGCTCCAGGTTCAGGTCCCGGATCATCTGGACCACTTCTTTGGTGCGGCTGCATCCAAACTTATGGAGCAGCCCCTTGATTTGGGTTTTCACGGTGACCACCTCCACCACCCGCGCGGCGGCGATCTCCTGCACCTTTTTCCCTTGCAGGAGCAGGCGCACCAAATCCCGCTCCGCGGCGGTGAGGTGGGAAAGGTTGTTGACGAAGAACAGAAGGCTCTGCTCGCTTTTGCGCAGGCGGGTGTACTCCCGCATAATAACGCTGTTAATAGCGGCGTCCATCTCCGGCTGGCCCGCCGCAGCGGCCCGGATATGCCGCAGCAGCGCCTCGTCGCTGCACCCCTTCACCACATAGTCCACCGCCCCGGTAGCCATTGCGGTCAGGATGGTATTCTCCGTTTCGTGGGCGGTGAGGAAAATCACCATAGCCTCCGGCTTCTTCTCCCGGATGACTTCTGTGGCAGTGATGCCGGCGGTGATATTTTCCATCTCGATATCCATCAGAACCAGGTCGAAATCGGTCTCCAGGGCAAGGCGGGTGATTTCGCCGCCGGTGGCGGCGCTCCCTGCCACCGTCATATCCGGCTGGGCCTCCAGCGTCTCGCAAAGGTCCTCCCGCAGGATATCAAAGTCCTCCGCCACCAGAATACGGAGCATCGCCGTCCCTCCCTCGCTCATTTTGGCTCATACCGGGGCAGCATTACAAAAAACTGACTGCCCTCCCCTGGGCGGCTCTCCATCCGCAGCAGACCCAGGTGGCTCTTCACAATGGCCCGGACATAATACAGGCCCATGCCCCAGTTGTAGTTGCTGTTCTTGTGGGAATAAAAAGGCTCAAAGATTCGCCCGGCCTCCTCCGGAGGGATTCCCACCCCCTGGTCCGCCACCTCCACCACGGTGTAGATGCGCTCCTGCTGGAAGATGAGCCGCACCGGCTCCTCCCGCCCTGCTGCCGTGGTGGCCTCCCAGCCGTTTACCAGAAGGTTATACAGGGCCTCGCTCAGATGGGTACAGTCAGCCAAAATCTGGCCGGAGGGCTCCATCCGGTAGACGACCTCCACCTTCCCCTGGGGGTATTTGCGTAGGAAGCGGCCCTTCGCCGCCTCCGCCACCCGCTCCACCGGGGTGGGGATAAGGAAGATGCTCTTGCTCTTCACCGAGGCGTACAACTCCTCCACCCGTTGCAGCATCATCTCATTGGTTTCCTGGAGGGAGTGGATATACTGCTCCATGGCCTCCTTATCCGGCTGCTCCTGGGCGGCCAGCGCCGCCAGGCGCTTGTGGACCACCCGATTCGCCAGCAGCTGGTTTTTGATGCTGTGGACAAAGACGCTGGCCCCCTCGCTGGCGATGTCGAACTTGCGCTGCATCACGATGTCGCTTTGGTTCTCCCGCATCCCGGTCTGGGTATACTGCACCAGGGTGGTAAATCCCACCAGGCTGCAAAGCACGGACACCGCCATGGCGAAGACATATCCCCGCAGGGTGATGTTGGGGGTCAAATAGGTGAGGCCCCGAAGCCAGGTGTAATCCCCCCGGTAAAAGAGGTAAATCTGGGCCGGGTCCTGGCGGCAGTAGAGGAGATACAACCCGCTGAGGGAAAGGAGAAGCACCACCTTGCGGCCAAACTGCCGGCGGAAAAAAGGGATGGTGGTGCTGCGGTACTCCCACAGGAGGATGAGGAGGGCGGCGGCCACATAGAGAACCAGCCACCACTGGGTGAACTGGACGATGAACCGCTGCCACCGCAGGGAATCAATTTGGCGGAACACAGGAGGGTAATAAAGGACCAAAGCCAGCACCGGCAGCGCCCCGGCGCCCCAGGGGAGCCACCGCCGCCCCCGCAGCCGGGGGCTCATGGTGTAGGACAGGGCCAGCTGCATCAAAAAGAGGGGGAAAAGATACCGGCCCACCGCCAGCACGTACCCCAGCTGCCCCAGGGTACACATCAGGTACTGCATTTTCGTCTTGATTTGGGCGGTGAGGAAGAGGAAGAGCTGCACCTCGGTGGTGATGCCGCCTTTTTTGGCCATATACACCAGGGTAGCCGCCCACTGAATCGCCAACGAGACGCAGAGGCCCAGCATCAGCAGAGACTCCCGATTGCGCCGGGTCACCGCCAGCACCATACAAACGGCCACCAACAGGAAGATCAGCACCAAAATCATCGCTTTCCTCCCCCAAAGTCTGCATAGGCTCTAAGAGCCTAAAAGGTGAGGCACAAAACTTGCGTTTCATGCCCCACCGAAACCTTTGGATTGATCCAGCTTACTTGGCGGCGTTCAGCATGTTATCGAACATGACGTAGTCAGCAACGGGGACTTCCTTCTCCACCGCGCCGGCGGTGATGAAGTTATCCTGCTGGACCTTGTACATCTTCTCCATGGAGCCGTCGTTCACAGTCGCCACCATCTCGGCAGCGGTGAGCCACTCGGCATCGCCCCGCTGGTTGTAAACGGACTCGTAGTCCAGGGCGCACTTGGCAGCGATCCACTGGGCCACCTGCTCGTAGTTCTTCTCGTCCGCGCGATAATCCTTCGCCTTGTAGAGGGCGCGGGTGAAGCGCAGGATGTTGTCGGCGTTCTTCTCCGCGTAGTCGGAGAGGACGATCCAGCTGGAAACAGAGGCGGACTGGTTGGAGTAGGTGAGGTTATCGGCCAGGGTGATGGCGTCGTCGCCCATCTCTCCCCGGATGGTGAAGGTGTTGGGGGACCAGGTGGCGCAAGCGTCAATCGCCCCGGACATCATAGCGGTAACGATAGCAGAAGGATCCATCTCCATGGCGTTGATGTCGCTCATGGTCAGGCCCTCGGCCTCCAGGGTGTACTGGAGAATCTGCTCGCTGGAGGTGCCGGCAGCGTAGGCGACGGTCTTGCCCTTCAGATCGGCGGCCTTCTCCACGCCCTTAGCCTTAGAGCCGATGATGGCGTCGCCGTTGCCCACATGAGCCATGGCGAAAATCTTGGCCCGGCCGGCGATGCACAGCTTGTGGGCGCCAGATCCGATGTAGCCCACGTCGATGGTGCCGGATTCCATAGCCGCAATGATGGTAGGACCATCGGCGAACTCCACCAGATTGACGGTGATGCCCTCATCGGCGAAGTATCCGGCCTCAACCGCGGTGACAACCTCGCAGAGGCTGGCGTAGTTAGGCATGTAAGCCACATTCATGGTGATGGGCTCCGGGGTGGCCGCCGGCGGGGTTTCTGGGGCCGCGGGCTCGGAGGGAGAGGCAGGCGTGGGATTGGAGGCGGGGCTGGAGGTCTGTCCGCCATTGCCGCAGGCGGCCATAGAAAGCACCAGCATCGCGGCCATCAAAAGGCCAAGCAGTTTCTTCGTGTTCATCGGGAAGTTCCTCCTTCTCATTGTAAACGAAAATATTATGAAATACAAGCCTTCCGCTTGCCGGGAAACAAATTATTTGCGCACCTCCAGGTACTCCTGGTAAACCTGGCCCCAAATATGGTTTTTCAGCTCCATAAACCGGGGGGTCATTTTGGTCTCCTGGTTGCGGGGATGGGGGATGTCGATGGGGACAATCTCTTTAATGCGGCCAGGGCGGGCGCTCATAATAACCACTCGCTGGGCCAGCAGGATGGCCTCATCCACATCGTGGGTGATGAAGAAGCAGGTTTTCTTCTCCTTTTCCCAGGTGGCTATCAGCTCGGTCTGGAGCTGGGTGCGGGTCTGGGCGTCCAGGGCTCCGAAGGGCTCATCCATCAGCAGCACCTCCGGCTTTGCGGCGTAGGCCCTGGCGATGGCCACCCGCTGCTTCATCCCGCCGGAAAGCTCCTTGGGGTAGTGGTCGGCGAATTTCTCCAGGTCCACCATCTTCAGGTAGGTCATGGCCTCTTCCTGGGCCTCTTTGCCCTTGACCCCCCGCATCTCCAGGGCGAACATAACGTTTTTACGCACCGTCAGCCAGGGGAAGAGGGCGTACTGCTGGAAGACCACGCCCCGCTCGGTGCCGGTGCCTTGGACCTCCTTGCCGTTGCAGTAAACGGCGCCGCTGGTGGGCTCGGAAAGCCCGGCGATGATATTCAGGAGGGTGGATTTTCCGCAGCCGGAGGGTCCCACCACACAGATAAACTCGTTATCCAGGATGTCCATAGAGACCCCGTTAAGGGCTACCATCTCGCCTCCCCGGCCGTCAAAAACCTTTTTGACGTTGTCGATTCGGAGCTTTATATCTCGCGCTTCTCCTGCCATCCCGTCAGCCTCCTTTCCAGTGTCTTGATAATCTTTTCCACCGTGATGCCGATGATGCCAATGATAATGATATACAAAAGCATAGGCGCCGTCTCGAAGTTGGAGTTAAGGGACCGGATACGCATACCCAAACCGGCGCTGGCGCCGGTGGATTCGGCGGCGATGAGGGTGGTGAGGGCTACCGACGCCCCCAGACGCACTGCCGTAAGGATAAAAGGCAGGGTGGCGGGAGCAATGACCCTGGCGAAAATATCCTTATCGTTGGCCCCCAGCACACGGGCAGCCTTGATGAGGGTCTCATCCACATTGACCACGCCCTGGTAGATGGTAACGCACATAATCAGGAAGGTGGCGATGGTGATGACGATGATTTGGGGCCTGCGGCCCACCCCGGCGGCAATAACAATAAGGGGCACATAGGCCAGAGGCGGAATGTTCCGGATGAACTGAATCCAGGGCTCGATGATATACTTCACCGGCCGGTACCAGGCCATGAGGATGGCGACAGGCAGCGCAATAATAAAGCCAAAGGCATAACCGGCCCCCGCGCTAATAAGACTGCTGCCGATGTCGGTGTGCAGCACGCCCCGCTGAATCATGGTGGCAATGCTGCTTAGGACCACAAACTGGTTGGGGAAAGCCCGCGAGGTTTTGGGGATGATGGAGAGTATGTACCACAGCAGCATCGCCGCCAGGAAGGAGAGCAGCAGCCACATCCAATTGGGGACGCGGTCTACCAGGCTGGACTGTTTCTTCTTCATAAGAAACCTCCTTTTGCAGATTTCTGTTACATACAGTATAAGGGAGGGCTGAAGAAAAAATAAGTATGAAGTTTTATCATCCTTTTTATCCCCTGGAAGACCCTTGCTCCAACCCTTTCTTTTGCATCTCCTCCCTTTCCATCTCCCGGAAAAATCCTTTTGCCATCCACCCCACTGCAAAGAGGATTCCCGCAGTGGGCAGCAGCACCAGATAGACCGCCTCCCGGAACCGCTCGAACAAAAAGCCGTATACAAGCTGCCCCAATGGCTGGGCGCAGAGGGTGATGGCAGAGGTATAGGCCATCACCTTTCCCATAAGGTTATCCGGGGTATCCCGCTGAATGAGGGAGAGTGCAAAAAGGGAAAAGATGCTGACCGCTGCCTGCATCCCGCAAAAGGCAGCCAGGCTGATAAAATACCGGACATTCCCTCCAGCCGGGATGAGGAAAATCCCCCCAACAGGCAGAAGACATGCCCCAAGGGCTGCAAGGACCCCTGCCAAACTGGCGGTCCGCAGTTTTCCCACCAAGGCCCCGGCGGCGATGCTTCCTCCAAGAGCCGCCATCGCCAGGGCGCTTTCCGCAGCCCCGTAGTACCGGGCGTCCAATCCCAGCACCGTCCGCACCAAATAAGGAAAGCCCACCGCTGCCACGCCTATTACAAAGAAGCCTGAGAAAGCCACCAAAAACAACAGCTTCAGGATGCTGGGCCGCTCCCGGTAGAGATATCTTGCACAAAGGGAAAGGTCCTGCCACACCATGGATAAGAGTCCATCCCCCTTGGAAATCGGCTGGCTACCCAAACGAATAAAGCATTCTGACAGGGCTGTTGCAAAAAAGCAGAGGACACTGGCATACATCACCGGCACCAAGCCAAAAGCAGCGTACAAAAGTCCCCCCAAAGCCGGCGCCACCAGCCCAGAGATGGCGGCTGCCTGGTTTACCAAGGCGTTCCCCCGAATGATGTTCTCCCCGGAGAGCATGGACGGGATGCAAGCCTGCACTGCGGGGGTTTCAAAGGCCCCAAGCACTGAAAGGAGCATCAGCAGTATTACAATTGGAACAATGGAATCGCTGCAAGATAGGACCAGGGCTGTCGCTAAGACGGCTAAACCGGTTAAAGCATCCAACAGAACCATCAAATTTCTCCGGTTCATCCGGTCGGCCAGGAACCCGCCTAGGGGGGATAGGAGGATGGTGGGGAGCACTGCCGCGGAAAGCACGCTGCCAAAAACCGCAGCCGAACCGGTCTGGTCCAAAATATACATCGAAAGAGCCAGCCGCAGAATTGAATTTCCAAAAAGGGAGCTTACCTGTCCGAACATCAAAAGAAGAAAATTTCTGGTAAAAAGCCTCTCTTTCATCGTCCTTCCTCCCCGCCTTGAGAAATCGCTCTAAGAAGCTCCTCTGACAAGGGAGCCGTCCGCTCATCCAAAAGCGGCAGCCCCATATAAGCGAAGACTTCCACAACAAAGCGGAATTTGCGGTGGATCTCCTCCGCTGTGGCAGGATAAACCGAAGGCTGTAGCCAAAAATCTACCAGGGGCAGTAGCTGAGCAAGTTCCTTTGTATACTCGGTTTGGATAGATCCATCCCGCTGCCCTTCCTCCAGCAGCTCCAGCCACAGCGGAGTGAGGAGCCTCCGGTTGGACGCCACCGCCATTGCCAAAATCTGTGGGTCCTTCAGGATCTCCATAGCCTGCAAGTTTAGGGTGTTCCGCTGGGGGTCCCTTTGATTCAACAGGAGCAGCTCCCGCATCTTCTCCAGGCCATTCAGGTCGCTGCGCTCCCGGACTGCGTCAAAGGGATTGTTTTGCAGGAACATCCCTTCTGTCAGCTGACACATCAGCTCTTCCTTGCTTTGGAAGAAGCGGTAAAACATCCCTTTTGCTCCGCCGGCCTTTTTCATAATATCGGAGATGGAAGTCTCCTGATATCCCTTCGATAAAAAAAGGATTTTCGCTGCTTTCAAAATCTCTTCTTTCCACTCTTCTGGCGGTTTTTTCACTGGTCTTGCCAGGGGTATCCCCTCCTTGCCTCTATGTTATTGACTATTGGTCAATAACAATTATACAGGAACTTTTGTCACCTGTCAAGGAGTATTTTTCCCAAAGAAAAATCCCCCGCCTGGGGGGATAAAAACCGATTGGTTATTTCTGCACCGAAACATAGACCCACTCCTCTTCCCGGCTTTGTCCGCCCCAAAAATAAATTCGGTCCCTGGCAAAAAGGTTATACCAGGAAAAGGGTGATACCTTGGTGGGAAAGAAGGGGTCAGCTTCCCTGGGGGCATCGGGCAGGATGGGAAACTTGAAGTCCTCTCTCACCTGTAGCAGCAGGACTGGTTTCTTGTCCCCGGCCACCGAGGCTGGTTTTTCCGACCGGCCCATAATCCAGATGGGGCGGCCTCCTATCACCATCTCCCACCGGCCATCGGTCTTATCCTCCTGGGTGATAGCGATGGACTGGAAAGCTACCTTCTCCTGATAGCCTTCCACCGGCGCAGCTTTTTCTGTATCAAAAACCAACACTCGAAAATTCCGTTGATACTGGGCCAAAAAATCCGCTGTCACATCCACCTTGTTCAGACTGGAGCCGGGAGGCAGTTCCGGGATGCAGTACTGGTCATGCCACTCCTCCACACAGTAGAAAACCGCCATAGACTTGCCCTCCCATTTATGCCCCTGGGGAAAGACTACCTGGAAGAAGAAAGTCAACTCTTTGCCGCAAAGCTGGCAGCTGGGGAGGAGTATCTCCGAGGGCAGTTTAGGCCTGCCACCAATAAAGGTATCGTCCTCCTCGGTCTGCTGTCTATCCGATAGCGGCTCCAGCTTCCAGCTTTTCATATTTTTCACCTCGATATACAAAGCGGTTTGCAAAGATTTTTGTACAAATTCTAATGGTTCATAGGTTTTTCTACTCCATTTCATTTACTCTCCAGAACTATTTGAAACCAGTATTTCCACATGTTCCACATCTATCTGTGGCTAATTATGTGGTCAGGAAATAAACCGCATCTCCCAAAACCCTCTCATGGTCACTATATAAAATGCTTCGTTGTTGCTCTCGGATTTTTCCGTTTTAGATTGTAATTCCTTATCAACTTTTTCTCCTCACTTGCTATTGTGTTGTTTGCTAGGACACCACAAAATATGGCGTACAGAAGGAAACAGTATGATCAGCATGAAAAAGCGTATTTCCGCTGTACTAACAGCAACCATCCTCATAGCCAACCTCGCCGTCCCTGCCATGACGGCAGAAGCGCTTGACAAACCCATCCAGGTGAGCGGGTACCCTGGAGGTTAAAGTGTACCCAATGTCAAGGACATTTTTATAAGACAGTAGAGTGACCAGCTATATGTTAAATTAGGGCGAGCTGCCGTCCGAACCAGCATAAGAAATCATCGCGGAAATGCCGGTATTGTAATATTCATAGAACTCATTTGAAGAGAGTTTTGCGAGCAACAATTGGCCCCTGTCATTGTTGTAGTAGTCAATCCAGTCGTCAATCAGGGCTTTGGCTTCATCAAAAGAAGATACCTGAGCCATAGCGGAGCCGATCTCATCTTTCATATGGCCAGCTCTCCTGTGGCGCATTGTCCCAGCAATTTCCCCGGCGGGACATGGACTGCCTCAAATTGGATTCACCGACAATCTGGCGGAACTTTTTACTAGTATAGTAACTGCCCTGGTCGCTGTGGATCAGCGTTTCTGCGTCAAGAGATATTCCATAAGTTTCAATGAGCGAATTTACAGTTTCAAGGACAAAATCCAGTTCCAGGGATTCGCTCAGGACATAGGCTAAAACCTGCTTTGTAAAAGCGTCCAGGATAACTGAAGGATAGCAGAATATCCCGCAGTATGGGATATATGTAATATCTGTCAACAGCATTTTACGGGGACCGTGTTCCTTAAATTGACGATTTCGAAGATTATCTACTATGGGGTATTGGTTTTCAGAGCTTTTGCCATTCTGCGGTATGGATTGGCTTTCCGAATGGGGCAGCGCAGGCCATATTTACACATGAGCCTTTGAATTTTCTTGACATTCATCAAAACAGGCGGATTCATGTGCAGCAGGCGCATATGGACGCCTCGGATGCCTTTGTTATAGCCACGGTAGTTGTATGCCCTCAGGATTCGTTCAAAATTCTGCCTGTCGGCTTGCTCCCTGGCGAGACGGTTATTCGCAGAGGCCAGCCAGTTGTAGCCGGAGCGGGAAACTCCGGCAATCTGGCAAAGCTCCCGGACGTTTTGTAGATTGCCCTCCTGAGAAACGATCTCATGGGTGATTTCAAATTTCGCACTTGGATTTTCCATAAGCATCAGCTCTACTTTCTGCCTTTGTCCAGCTCGGTAATTTTTTGGAAATTCAACCTGCTGGCTCAGATAAGCAATCTCCCGCTGCATAGCTGCAACAGACTGCTGGGCCGGTAAGGTGTTATAGTCCACAACAGGACGCTTCTGCTCGGAGGGCATGGGCGTATCCGTGAGGACTTCACCGGCTTCGGCCTTTGCGGCGAGCTTTTGGGCAAAACAATAGATACGGCTGTCATCTAAAATTTTTATATCATAGCCAAGGCTTTCAAATATCTCCTGTACACCCTCGCCGGCCACGTAACGGGTCAGAAACAGGTTCTTGTACTTTTAAAGGCTACCAGCACGGGGGTGTAAACTATACCCCATAGAGTGGACATTTCTACTGTGAGAAAGGCGTTATTCTGGACACGCATTTTTGAGGTACATCCCCGAAAACTGGACATTGGATCTGAAGCAAAACCCCGATTAGTGGACGCGGTTCTCCATGGTATAGTATAATTGGGGAGAGCATGGAAGTAGGTACAATAAGAAAGACTCGCAAAAAAAGAATTCACATCGGAGTAAATGGAGCTACTGGCTCAAAACCCTTTTACTTACAAAATTGACGTCCATCGTATCTCCTACACCCAAAGTATTGAAACGCTCATCTGTGAAATCTTCACGGACTTGGTAGACCATATCAAGGTTTACGAAACGGCAATATAAGCGTTCATTTCAAGTTTACGGATGAGTTCCGCAAGATTGCCGAGCACATTGAAATCAACACCACCGATACCGCCGAGGCGGGCTGATACCCGCCAAAGCCCCCCTTTGATAGTGTGTTTTCCTAATAGGAGCTAATCATATCCCTGTGGTACTTTCTTTTGACTTAAAAGAAGAAAGTTATAGGCCGGGTTATACTCTGACTGAATATTGGGAACCCAGAGACGGCAGCTAATATGCGCAGGACATCCGTGAAAAGTTCCCTGCACATATCGTTGAGGACGACATGGACAGTCGGAAGTTTGTCCTTCAGCAGACCCAGGAATGCTACGCCCAAGCGATCGCAGCTACCGGACTGGATACCGACAAAGTGATCGGGTCGCTCATTGAGACGATTTGCAGCAACCCTGCTCAGTCCTCAAATTCGTGGAATTATATCGAGGAACACCCCATCGAGTACCGGGAACTGACATACTATGGTCGGTACATCTTAAAATACTGCTTCAGCAAGTTTTTGAAGGGCGGGCAAACTGGTTTATGTGGGCATATTATGAGACCCATCATTGATGACATAGCGCTAGAGGCTCAGTTCAAACTATATGCAGAAACCGAACAGGAATATTTCGATGCGCGGAAAGACGCCGCAATATCTATTGGGAAGCAGCATGATATAGAATGGATCGAAATGCATCAACCGGCTATCTATCTTCTTTTGCAAATGATAAACGAATAAAACAGCTCTGCTCCGATAGGCGCTGGCTCTGTGGATGTAGAGTTATGGTGCTTGTTTTGCCTTACAAGATATTCAGTAACCAAGGGATCTTTTTGACTAAAACCGAAAATAGAAGACCAAAGAATGTCTCACTGTTGGAACTAATTGACAATGCGGTTGTCAACAGGAGAAATGTTGCCATCTTCTATTTTGCTGTATCTTACAAGGTATGCGATAGTACTTTTTACATCTGAGCATTAGTACAAGGAATAAATCATAGCTATTTTAATCACAAAAAACTTGTTACAGGCAGGATGGGATGCTGTTACATTTTTAAACTTGTTTATTAGGGTCACTATAGCGCCACAAAAATTTCATTCAACATTTGCTGAAAATTTTCAGGAATGGTATGCCAAATAGGGTCAAATAATGCTTTCAAACGCTCTTGTGATACATGCTCTTTGTTAAGAGGTTCCTGCTCTGCACAGTCGATGGCAAATTCCAATTCTCTTTTGCACCAGTCCATTTTACCTGCCAAAGTATATGTATAAGCTAAATTCTTATGATATTCCACATCCTCATTACTATACCGGGTTGCTTTTTTCAGATATCCTATTGATGCTTCAATATGACATGGATCCGGGGGATTGTGGGTCGATGCGAACTGCCCATAAGCGCAGCCTAGTGTAAAGCAGGCGTCCCCACGTAGATGGCGGCATATCTCGGTATCAATTTTACAGTTTGCTTGATCCAAAGCAGACATAAGTTCATCAAAACATTCTTGAATCATTTGGATGCGATCTGAGTCTAAGGAAACTCCTTTAGTATCGGCGTATAGCGAAAGAATCTCATATCTTGCTGTAAATGCAGCAGCAGTGTCTGGAGCCTTTTGAATTACCTTTTCAAACGCTTGGGCCGCATAATATGGTCGGTGTCTAGATACATAAACCAAACCTTCTTGCAGCAAGCGAGCACCGATCAGTTCTTTTTGATTTTCTTCTGCCTTTTCCGCCTTAGATATGGCCTCTTCTAGTTCTTTGGAACGAATAATATTAAAGACCGATAATATGCCTCCGAAAATGGTGAATACGGCAATCCCAACAGCAATAATATTAAGGGACACTGACACTTGATCCGCCAGATTGAAACTCGATTCTATTTCTTTTTCCAGATTTTCTCTGTTTCCTTCCAGAAGTGCCAAACGCCCCTCTATATTCACGATGGAGCTTACAATCTCCTCCTGACGCTGAATTATACCATGTATGCGGCATAATACATAAGCGGATACCGCAACTACTGCAACTGCTACTAAACATATTAAAATCTCACCTATCTTTTTCACATATGAAGACCGTTTCATTTTCTCTTCCCCCCTACGACAATAATTCAAAAATCTCTTTCATTGACAGAGCCCCAGGCTGATTCATTCCATCTAATACGCCCATAGAGTTATCTCTGCTTCTGGAAAGGTGATTGTATACAGTTTATT
>WSMP01000057.1:8171-9295 GCA_013316495.1 Angelakisella sp. | reverse complement strand
GCTTCGGGAAAATGAAGACCGCCTGAAAGGGCTGTGCGGCGCTACCGGCATTACCATCGAGAGCTTTGACCACTATCAGAAGGAGGGATACCTGGGTGTCTGCCCCTTTGGCCGGGAGACCCGCAGCCAGCGGCTGGCCAACAACATCCCCTCCAACACCTTTGGGCGGTTGTTCCCCTTTTCGGCGTCCTCCCTTATTGACCCGGAGGGAATGCTGCTTGGGAGAACAGCGGATGACGGTCTCATGTCTGTGGACATTTGGAGCCGGAACCTTATGCGGACCAACAGCAGTATTTCTGTGGTGGGGGATCAGGGGCAGGGTAAATCCTACCTGGTCAAGAAGGTCATCGCCCAGCAACGGATGCGGGGAACCACCATCTTCTGTATCGACCATGAACGGGAGTATGTGGATGAGTTCCGGCAGTTGGGGGGCATCAGCGTCAACTGTGCCAACGGGCGGTTCGCCATCAATCCCCTCCAGGTCCGCTGTTTTCAGGACCAGGAGGATGAGCCGGAGGAGGATGAGGGCCGAGAACCGGGAGCCTTTGGGAAGGAACGCTCCTCCCCCCTCCTTCAGCACCTGGGATGGTTGGGAGATTTTTTTCCTGTTCTCATTCCCTCCCTTTCGGAACGGCAGCTCTCCGCCCTGAAGATACTGGTACAGGATACCTATGGGAAATTCGGTATCACCGAGGAAACCAGCTTCCGTACCAGAAGAGCGGAAGAATACCCACTTTTGGAGGATGTTTACAGTCTTGCCGAAGACATTCTGAACCATCGGGAAAAATACAAGGGCCTTTACCAGATGATTGACGACCAGCTTCTGGCGGACCTTCTGCTCCTGCTCCACGAAGCCTGTAAGGGAGCGTTAGCTCCCCAGTTTAACCGGCACACAAACCTCCAGGATGGAACTCTGGTAAACCTGGACATATCCGATCTTCTCACCGGCTCCCAGACGAACCTTCAGGCGGTGCTTTTTAATTACATGACCTACATCTGGGGGATGATTGTGGGACGGAAAAAGCCATTCCTACTGGTGGTGGACGAGCTGCACCTTCAGCTGGATCCGAAGAATCCCGCCACCGCCCGCTATCTCAGCTCCTTTGTTCGGAGGGCAAGGAAGT
>WSMP01000057.1:0-8077 GCA_013316495.1 Angelakisella sp. | reverse complement strand
GATCCGAAGAATCCCGCCACCGCCCGCTATCTCAGCTCCTTTGTTCGGAGGGCAAGGAAGTACAATGCCAGCCTTATCACCGCCACTCAAAAGCTCCGAGACTGCCTTTCTGGCAGCCTGGCCAACCTCACCGCACCCATCCTAGATACCCCCACCTATAAATTTCTGTTCTTCCCTGGGGATGTAGAGGTGTCCATGCTGGAAAAGCTCCAGCTCACCCCTGGGGAAATCCACTGTATCAGCTCCAGCCGTCAGCGCAACTGTCTGGTAAAGATTGGCAAAAGCACCTATCAGATGACCGTAGGGGCGCTCCCCTTTGAAGAGAAGCTGTTCGGCAAAGGCGGCGGGCGATGAACTTACTCCAGTTACTAGCATTGAAAGCCCTTCAGAACAAAAAGATCCGTCGTTTCCTTCTGGCGGGGCTGCTATTTCTCCTGCTCCTGCCGCTATTGCTCCTCTTCATGATCGTATCTTCCATCACCGCTGCTCTCCACATCCTCTTGCCACCGGTGGAGACCCTTCCGGAAGATCTCTATTATCAGGCAATCCAAGCTGTTCGAGTAGAACTGGAGATTGAAAATGACTTTCCGGTTCCCATCGTCAAACTGGTGTACTTCAATATGAATGGCGATCTTTCCAACAGCAAAGATGAACTGAGAGCCTTTATCCAGAATTTTTTTGTGGATTTCCAGCAGGTGGAGGTGTCCCGTGAAAATATGGAAGGAGGCAGCAAAGATGAGGATGAGGAAGAAGGGAAGATAGAGACAGAATATGAAATCATCTATTATTTCAAAGATCTCACCGCTTTGTTAGGGGAACTTCCCGGCCCTCCTTTTCACTTTGCCCAGGAGGATATCGAGTTTATCCAGGCCCTTTACTTTGCCAGCATGGACGGAGGGGACGGAGAAGAGTTTCCACTCCTTTCCGGCAAGTATCCCATGCCAGTCCAGGGCAGTATTTCCAGCGGCTTTGGCAACCGCGTGGACCCCCTCAACGGGAAATATTATCTCCACCCGGCCCTGGACATTGTTCCTGTCTGGCATGCCCCTGTTGCCACCATTGCGGATGGTGTTGTGGTGGCGGTGGAAATCAGTTCTGACTATGGGAACTGTGTCACCGTTGCCCACCGCCAGGGGGAGGATTCCTTTACCACCTTCTACGCCCATCTTTCCCAGGTGGATGTTTCCCCTGGGCAGTCCCTTCGCCAGGGGGATAGAATCGGCTTGGAGGGCGGAGACCAAAAGAATGACCCAAACCCTGGACGCACCACCGGCCATCACCTTCATTTTGAACTCTGGCTGGGGGATTCCAGGGCAGCGGCGGTGGACCCTGCCAGGTGGCTCACCGCCGCACCGCCGGAAAACCAGGAATAAAGCGGATTGACGCCGTATCCGCCCCCCACTTTTCAAAAAATGGGTGGCACAAAAACCCCTGCATTTCTGCCGTTTTACCCCGAAAATGCCACCAAAGAACCTACCGCGCCGCAAAGGGGGGTGCTATTTGGGTGCTCCGTAAACCAGCCCGCTCTGCGGGATGGCGTGCCGGACGGTGGCACTTTTGCCACCGTCCTTTATCCTGTAGCAGACGCCCGGCGGCTGCCCCTTTTCCGGGCTGCGGCCCACAAAAACAACGAGGAGGCGATCCATTGAAACGCTCTATCCGCATCGAGGATGACCTGCTTAGGGATATCCAAAACATCGCCGAGGAGGAACACAAAAGCATCAATCAGGTGATCTCCGACGCCCTGAAATATTACCGGGACTACCACTATATGCAGCGCAAAGCCACCCTCATCAACGACCAGATTCTCGGCATCGTGAAGGCGGTGACCAACACCGCCATCCAGCAGATCAATGCCCGTGGCTACAAGATTCTCAGCGAGCTGGCTATCCAGCAGGGGATCACCGCCGCCGTCCTGGCCAACAACCTGGAGATCGACAGGAATGAGCTTTCCGTTTACCGCCTCCAGGCGGTGGAGGCCCTGAAGAACAGCCAGCGACTTATCAGCTTGGAAAACCTGGTGGATGAGTTGTGAGCAGCCCTAAAATTGTCTGCAAAAGCGGATATCTGCGCAGCACCCGGCATTTTTTCAACATCTTAGATTATTCAGGAAACAAAATCGCCATTCAGCGGGTAATTTATTCCAACGGAAGAACCAAGGATGTGGATCCCGACCAACGTATCCACCTGGACCCTGTGGAAGAATCGCTGACAGCAGGAATTGGTATTGTCTTTAAGGACGGTAGCAGCCATGTAATTTCTTACCGGGACTATGCTGAAAAAACTGTCTGCCGCCGGGACAGCATCCGTGTGGATGAGGTGGTGGAGGTGGAATCCTCCCGCCAAGGAGACCGTATCCAGCCCCAAGCTGTCCCGGAACCGGGTGCGCCACGCTCCGCCGCCGAACTGGATTTCTTCCGGTATCTATCCTATACAGGGGAGCGCCCCGGCGTCCAGAGGGAAGATGGCTTCGGCCTCTTCGGGGTCACACCGGATGGAACCGGCAACATCGCCACCCAGGCGGCGAAGGAGTTGGGGGAGCGGTACGAGGCGTCCCGCAAATGGTCCCACATCATCTCCCTCCCTACAGAGGACGCCAAGGCCGCAGGCTACGACAACCGGACCGCTTGGAGGGATCTGATTATCTCTAAGGCCCCGGAACTGGCGAAAGCCTACAACATCAGCCTGAAAAATTTAGTCCTCCACTGCGCCTATCACGACAATACGGACAATCCCCATGTCCATCTGCTCATGTACAGCACAGACCCCACCGAAGGATTTGTGAAGGGCGGGACGGCTGGGATGCAGAAGGCCACCGAGCGGGTCAAATCTGTGCTGGCGGGGGAAATCTACCGGAGTTATCGCCAAACCCTTACCAAAGAGAAAGACCGTCTCCGCAAGGAGCTGTCCCAGGATCTGGCGGAGCGGCTGAGCAAAATGGATATCCCCCCGAAAATGGTTCTGGACTATAAGCGCTTGGGGGACTGCTTATTGACCCTGCCTGGAAAACGGGAGTATGGTTATTTGCCTGCCCCAGTGAAAACGCTTACGGACCAGCTGCTCCAGGACCTCTTTTTTCTGCCGGAGATGGCTCCTTCTTTTCAGTTGCTCTGTGATGTGCAGCGGCAGCTGATTGGTCAGTACACCACCCAGGAGCAGCCGTTGGATGCCCGCATGGAGGAGTTTAAACGGAACTTCTTTCATCCGGACAAAGGGCGGGCCTATTACCACAACCTGCTGCTTCGTTCCGCGCTGGAGGCGGCTAGGGCCCATTGTGTCCCCCCTTCGGGGCGAACAGCAGAAAAAGCAGAGAGAAAGCCTGCAACAAACCTGCCACCTATGTCAAGACGCAAACGGCTTTTTTCTTCTGCCGCCGAACAAATACCGGTGGGATCCCCCAGACAAAGTCCCGAATACTATGCCTCCACCAGCCTCCTCCGCTCCATCTGCCGCTTGCTGGTCCTCCAGGCAAGACATGATGCCGCGGCCCAGAAAAGTGACCAGGAGCCGGGCCTTCGGCAGAAGAAGCAATTCCGGCGGAAGACCGCCTTTGGAGCCGAAGAGATCATCCAAAACGAATAAAGGAGTATAATATGGAACCGTCTGTTTTTACCGCGTACCCTTACACCGCCGCCTTTTTGAAAAAACCCACCGCCATAGCAAAGCATCTGATTCTGGAGGAGGGAGGAGGAACCGTCCTCTTTCAGGACAGTGCAGGCCGGTGGCTGTCAGAGCAGGTGGACCAGCCCTGGCTGGAGTGTTTCCGGCCTGGAACCGTCCGATTGGCGGAGGCGCTGGATAACTGCCCCAGGGAGGAGCTTCAGATCCTTCAGCAGTATCTCACCCTGCAGAATACTCTCCCAGCTGGCCTGGACTACATAGGGCAGCATCCCAAGGGGCATCTCCTTTTCGCCCAGGATACGGGACGGTTTCTTCTGGTACCGGAGGAATTATACCCTTTTCTTTCTGCCGCTACAGCCGCAGGGCTTTCCCGGAGGGAGGGTGTCAATTCCGTTTTGGATCCGGCTCTGCTGGTTATTCGGAGTGACGGAACCGTTGAGCATGAGACCCCGGCAGGCAGGGCCGGAGCCGAAGGGGATTTTTACACCCCGGAAAGGCTTCATGCCGCTGTCCAAAAGGAGATTCAATCCTTCAGAGAGCAACCAGCCCAGTTTGCTAAACAAATCCAGACAAGAGCCTTCCTACAGTTAGGCTTTGAAAATGCAGTGGCGGTCTGGCTGCAGGCCCCCCGCGCCTCCAGGGTGTTTCCGGTGGAGGAACTAGCTCCGTTAGGAATCGTGCCCCAGGAGGGACAGCGGCCTGTTTTATTGCTGGTCCCCATGGTGCAAGAGTTCTTTTGGAGGGGAGGGAAGCGGCTTCCCCTTCGGGAGGCGGAGCCGGAGGAACAACGGGCCATCCTGCAAGGAAAACTCTCCACGGAAAGGGAAGTGCTCCTGGGCCTGTCCAGGGGCTACGATGTTTCCCAGCTGGATTGCAGCCTTGGCCAGAAGCAGGCCCTTCTCCGGGAGAAGAGGATTTCTTTCCAAGAACTCTGGGACTTTGCAGAACAGGTCCGTTCCCCTGGCGGCAGAAGCCTTCAGGTGGAGGAGCGGCAGCTTCCGGCCATCCCCTCTGTAGGCTTTTTTGAAAGAGAAACCAACACCATTGTCCTCCGGGAGGGGCTGCCCCTGGAACAAAAAATAGCCGCTCTGGCGGAACAGCTGGCGGGTGTCCTGGTGGAACAGACCTCCGCCTCCCCAAAGGGCTGCCATCCCCTAGAGAAGGAGATGCTCTCCACCGTGCTGCTGTCTATGGCCGGGATTCCCCCGGATGAACTGCGGCAGCAAGGGCTGGAGGCGGCCTTGACCCGTTACCGCGCTTCTTTTCCCGCCCCCGCCCTGGAGGAGCTGGCAGCCAAGACGGTTCGGGCGGCCCTCTATGTCCGGCAGGGCCTGGATGTTTTGCGCCAGAGACAGGTGCAGGCAACGGAGCCGGGTTTGTCCTTCGGGCAGGAGGAACAGCTGGCAAATTTTCTCCAGGGCCTATGATGGGGGGTGGCAGACGAACCTTAAAACGAAGAAAGGGATAGCAATATGTTTAGCAACATGAAAAAGCGAGATAAAGCTCTGGCGCTGGCCGGTGCGGGGCTTCTGACCTTCCTGGCGGTGTATCTGCTCCTTTACCGATTCTCCTTTTCGGAAAAGACCGGGTACTTCTTCGCCCTTCTGGATGCCCCGGCACACCCAAAGCTCCTGTTCATTGCAGGGGGCACGGCCCTATTTCTTATTCTGCTGCTCTGTATCCTTCCCAGCTATAGCCTGGGGGAAATCAAGTCCAAGGATACCGGCGATGGACAGCACGGTTCTGCCCGCTGGGCCACCCCTGCGGAGCGGCGGAAGGATTACCAGGTCGTGTCCCAGGGGGAGGAATATCTTCCTGGCATTGTGGTGGGGAGGGAGGGGAAAGGCTGGCTCCTGGACACATCGGATAAATCTCTGCTCCTGCTGGCCCCGCCAGGAGGCGGCAAGACCACCCGAAGCCTTGCGGCCACCATTATCTATAACGCCTTGGCGAACCACAATGCGAACGGGGAAGGGGCCAGTATGATCTTTACCGACCTGAAGGGGGAGCTGATCCAGCTCTTTGGCAGTCTTCTGGAGCGCTGTGGCTACAGCATCTGTTACCTGAATCTCCGGGACCCCTTCCACAGCTACCACTTCAACCTCCTGAACAACGTGAACCAGAATATGGACCGGTATTCCCTGGCAGAAACCGAGGAGGAGCGGCTGGCCTGCTACGGCAGGGCGGAGCGCTATGCGAAGATTCTCGCCCAGTCCATCGTTTACAGCATCAGCGCCGACAGTACCAGCGACACCTCTGCCTACTTCAACGAAACGGCCCAGGGCCTTCTCACCGGCATCATCCTGCTGGTTTCCCAGTACGCCGCCCGTCAGGAACAGCGGAACATCCTCTCTGTCTTCAGCCTCATCATCGACCTCAACGGTGTGGTCCAGGACGGCAGCGGAGCCAGCCAAACCAATAAACTTCAGGAGCTGATGGAGCACATCGACAACGACCGCATCAAATCCCACGTGGGGGCGGCCATGTCGGCGGATTTTCGCACCTCCATGAACATCTTCTCCTCCGCCCTGGGGAAGCTGGTGGGACTTATCGATGCCGAACTGGAGCAGATGATTTCCCGCCACTCCCTGGAGCTTTCCGATCTGGACTTCATCGCCCGGCCTACCGCCATCTTCCTCATCTGCCCGGATGAGAATCCCACCCGCTACTTTTTCGGCAGCCTGTTCCTCCGGTACTTCCTCAACGATTTAATCACCCAGGCGCGGGAATCCAAGGGGGGCAGACTGTCCCGCCAGGTTCTCTGTCTCTGGGACGAGTTTGGCAATATGCCTGCCATCAAGGACATTGATGTTCTTTTTTCTGCCGCCCGCTCCGCGGGGATCCGCCTCATCCCCACCCTCCAGTCCCTGGCCCAGTTGCGCAAAAACTACAACGACACCACCGCCAAGATTATCCGGGAGACCTGTCAGATCACCATGACCACCTATGTATCCCCCATGGCCAGAGAGACAGCGGAGGAGATTTCCAAGGCCCTGGGCAACCGCACTGTTCAGAGCGGCAGCGTATCCAAAGGGAAGGGAGGCTCCCAAACCATCCAGATGATGGGCAGGCCCCTCCTCTCCACCGAGGAGATCATCCACATCCCCCTGGGGGAGTATATCGTGATGAAATCCGGCTGCCGCCCCATCCGTACCGCCCTGCCCCATTACGGCGATTATCTGCCGCCCCTCCCGGAGTACCAGCTGGATCGCAGCATCACTGCCGCACCCCTGGACCGGATGTCCATGGCCGACGTCACCCGCCTTGCCCGGACACAGTTCCGCCTGCGCCGGGGGATGTTCGAAAGGTGAGTAGAAGGAAGCTATTCAGAACTAACTACAGACACAAAGAATTCCTGCATCAAATTATTGTAAAGAAATGTTCGATTATTTTTTAGATAGTTATATAAAAAAATGAAATTTTCTCCGTCATATTGAGTCGTAGTTCCAAGGAATGTAAAGTCTTCATATAATTGATTGCTGAGTGGATAGTTCATTGAAACCTTAGTGCTATGGCCCTCTGTTCTCAGCGATGCGGACAAGATATTAGCCTGTGTTTCACTGTCAGAACCGAAAAAAGATTCAATGCTGGCTATGACTAAATCTTGTTCCTGACTTGTCATTTCAACTTCAGACAAATCTCTGCCTTCTAAAATAGAACCAAGAAACAAGACTGTTCCTTTCTCATTGCTATCATAACCAAAGCGCAGTACATCTACTACTTCCTCAAAAGTTTTGCAATTATGTAGCCTTAAGGAGACGAGATTATGCAAAGCAGTGTCAAGACCATTTTGTGATGCAAGCTCATAATAGTGGATCGCCTCATCGAAATTTTGCTCAAAATAAATCCCTTTCGAGTACATATATCCAAGATTGTTGAGAACTATCGGATTTTTCTGCAATGTCTCAGACGAATATCTTTCTATCACGGATTCGTATTTTCCCCCGTTATAGTACAATTCAGCCTGCATAAGAAGTGTTCGTTCATCGTTTGTAATTGTTTGCGAAGTACTGTTTTGATTTCTCTCATTTTCGATGGGTTGTATGGCACTGCTTTGACTTATCTCGTTTTCAATTGTTGGTAAAGTACTGTTTTGATTTTCCCTATTTAGGTGCGAGCTCGCTAGAAAAAGAAACACTCCCAATAAAACCGATAATCCCAAAAGCAAATTAACTACAAAATGGACCCGTTTGTCTTTCATTGTTGTAGGTTTTGGACATCCACAATGGAAAAGGAAACAGGTAATTATAGACAAAAGTATGATTACCAATGAAATTGCATATTTAAAATTGATAGATGGCTTGTCAGAAATATTAAAAAACGCACCTAAAACCGCAAGAAATACAGGCAAAATTGCAATGATTGAACTAATAATGGTAGAAGCAAGAGACAGATATTCTTTTTTTTCGTCTTGCTGCTTGACAGGGGTACTTTTAATTCCTTTATAGTTGGAGTT
>WSMP01000056.1 GCA_013316495.1 Angelakisella sp. | reverse complement strand
CCCCCATGGGGCCCTTGATGACCATCACGCCCCCCTCCCCCAGGGCGGGGCCGGCGGAATCGGTGGTGATATGGAGTCCCTTCTGGTCCAGGCCCACATACAGTACCACGATGATATTGCGGATAATCTCCCCAAAGGCCAGAGTGACGATAGCCAGGTAGTCCCCCTGGAGGCGCAGCACCGGCACCCCCACCAGCACGCCTCCCAGGGCCCCGGCGATGCTGCCCACCAGGATGGCGATAACCAGGCGCAGGCCGGGGGCGGCCTCCGGCAGGGCCATAGCGGCGACGATGCCGGAAAAGGCCCCCAGGCTCATAAAGCCGGCGTGGCCCAAGCTCAGCTCCCCCAGAATGCCCACGGTGAGGTTCAGGGAGATAGCCATAACAATGTAGCAGCAGACCGGCACCAGCAGGCTTTTCAGGGTATTGGAAATCATGTCCTGGGCCATCAGCAGCTGGAGGAGCAGGAAAGCGGCAATGACAATGCCATAATTGATAAAACCGTTTATGGAGGTCTTGCTTAGCCTTTTTTTCATTCTGTCACCTCACACTTTTTCGGGCACATATTTGCCCAGCAGCCCGGCAGGCTTGACCAACAGCACGATGATCAGCACCGCGAAGACCACCGCGTCGGAAAGGTCGGTGGAGATGTACGCCTTGGCAAAGGTCTCGATGATTCCCAAAAGGATGCCCCCCAGGAAGGCCCCAGGGATGGAGCCGATGCCCCCGAACACGGCGGCGGTAAAGGCCCGGATGCCGGGGAGGGAGCCGGTGGTGGGGGAAAGGACGGGGTAGGCGGAGCACATAAGGACCCCGGCCACCGCCGCCAGGGCGGAGCCGATGGCAAAGGTCATGGAGATGGTGGAGTTTACATTGATGCCCATCAGCTGGGCCGCGCCTTTATCCTCAGAGCAGGCCCGCATGGCCTTGCCCATCCGGGTGCGGTTGGTGAAGAAGGTGAGGCAGACCATCACCACCAGGCAGCAGGCCATCGCCAGCAGCGAGACATAGGAGATATTCAGCCGCCCGCCGGCCAGGGAAAGGGAGCCGGACACAATGGGGGTGAAGGTTTTGGTATCCGCCCCCCACAGCAGCTGGGCCCCGTTCTGGAGCAGGTAGCTGACGCCGATGGCGGTGATGAGCACCGCCAGGGAGGGTGCCTCCCGCAGGGGCTTGTAGGCCAGCCCCTCTATGATGATGCCCAGGGCGGTGCAGACCACCACGGCCAGCAGCACGCTTACCAGGGGGGGAAGGCCGTACCTGCCGGTGGCAAAGAAACACATAAAAGCGCCCACCATGATAACATCCCCGTGGGCAAAGTTGAGCATCTTGGCAATGCCGTAGACCATGGTATAGCCCAGGGCGATGATGGCGTAGATGCTGCCCAGGCTGACGCCGGTGAGTATGTTGCTCAGGAAGGACATGTACACACCTCTCTTTCGGGAATAGGGAGAAGAGGGCCGCCAAATTCCGGCGGTCCCCTTCCCCATGCTCACAGAAGACCCATTATTTAAGCGTTGATGTAGGCGCCGTTCTCCACCTTGACCACCACGGGGTCCTTGGAGATTTCGCCGCTCTCCAGCCAGGTCATGCCGGTGCCGGTAAGGCCGTCCACCTTAAAGGTGCCGCTGGTGAACAGGGCGATGAGGGCGTCGCACAGCTGGCTGTGGTCCATCTCCCCCACCCCTTCAATCTGGCAGCAAGCCTCGTAGATGGCGTACATGCAGTCGTAGCCGTCGGCGGCAAACTGGTTGGGGAGAACGCCTCCGGAGAGCTTCTTGTAGCTCTCCACAAAGGTGGTGGTGCGGCTATCGGTGGCGCTGGCGTTAAAGGGGGTCATCAGCATCAGGCCCTCGGCCAGGGACTTGTCGAAGCCCTCCATATCCAGCATACCGTCCATGCCGTCCGCCCCGAAGAAGATGGGGGCGTAGCTCATCTGCTTGGCCTGGGCCAGGATGAGGGAGGCGGGGGTGTAGTAGATGGGCAGGAAGATCAGATCGGCCCCGGCATCCTTGCAGGCGTTCAGCTGCACGGTGTAGTCGGTTGTGGTGTCGGCAGGGAAGGTCTGGGTGGCTACCACATCCAACCCCAGCTCCTTGGCCTTCTCGGCAAAGGCCTGGGCGATGCCGGTGGAGTAGGCGTCGCCGTTGTTGTAAATCACGCCAATTTTAGTTCCCAGATTGTTGTCCTTCAGGTAGTTGGCGGCGGCCACACCCTGGCCGGGGTCGGTGAAGCACATCTGGAAGGCGTTGTCCTTGCCCGCGGTGACGTCGGGGGAGGAAGCGGAGGGGGTCAGCTGGAAGTAGCGGTCGGCAAAGGTCTCGGAGGCCACGGCCACGCAGGGAGCGGTGGTGGTGGTGCCATAGATGACGTCCACATCCCAGTCCTTCAGGCTGTTGTAGGCGGCCACGCCGGTCTCGGCCACGCCGGTGTCATCCTGGAAGTCGTACTCCAGGCGGATCGGCCCGTTCAGGGCGTTGATTTCATCCACCGCTACCTGGGCGCCCCACTCGGTGGCGGTGCCGTACTGGGCCAGGTCCCCGGTGAGGGGCCCAATGCCGCCCACCTTAATGGTGACCGTTCCGGCGGGGGCGTCGTTTCCGGCAGAGGTGCTGTTACCGGCATTGCCGCCGGGAGTGGAGGACTGCTGGTTGTTGTTGCCACCGCAGGCCGCCATGGCAACAACCATGAGGGCGGCCAGCAGGCACGCTGCAAAACGTTTCATATTCATTCGTTTCCTTTCTGTAGCCGCGGGCCCTTCCCATTTGAGGCCGCGGCTCTTTGTTGTAAAGCACAGGGGTCTTAGAGCCTGTTCTTCGGTCCGGCACGCGCTTTCCCCTGCTTGCAGACACTACCTTTCGGGTAGTAACAGTGTAAAGCGCTACCGTTCTTACCCTGCATTATAATACGCCGGAGGAGGGATTGCAACTGGGTTTTTCCATAATCATTGCATAACATGAACAATCAAATTCCACAAAATTGTCTAAAACCACCAGCGGGGGGCCCGACGGGAGGCTTAATCCTTGCAAAGTGTGCAGGCGAGTGCCTGCTGCTGCCAGAAAACAAAGTCCAGGAACGAGCCTTGCGCCAACCAAAACGAAGCCCAACGCCTTCGCTTCGGTGCTCTCAAAAACATCCCACTGGGATGTTTTTGATGGGTAGCCCGTGCGTCCCCCTAGCACCGGCCCGGCGGGCTTTTCAGCTCCAAACGGCTGTCCGCCGTTTGTCACCAAAAGACCCGCCGCCCCTCGTCCAGGGTGCCGCCCTCGACATAGGGCGCAAGGCTTCCACCTTTCTTTTTTCTTTCAAAAAGAATGATTGGCCGTAGGCCACGTTGCCGAAGGCATGTCAAAGTAAAATGCGCCCTTCGGAAAGGAGTTCCGTCTTCTGCGGAAGGCGGCCGGGGCTCTGCCTTTGTCCACTGTAGCCCTAACGGGCCGCTTCGCGTCCCTTCGGGCACCCAGAAGGTCCCTGCGCCTGCCGTGTAGGGCGAGACACCGGGGGCACCCCGGCAGCCTTCGGCCTACTGCCTAAGACTCCAGGCAGTGGCTTGCGCCCTCCGTCAAGGTAAGGCCGGAGGCCGTGCAGGGCGAGACACCGGGGGCACCCCGGCGGCGGCGCCCCGCCGGTTTTCCTTGACTTCTTCTCCTTTTCGGCTATAATTACAAATGCAAATCATTCGCAATTACAGCCTTTGTATTACATTTAGGAGGTCCCCCTTTGGAACTGCTTTTGGATATTTTCACCGACGCCCTTTTGGATTCTCTCAAAATGCTCCCCTTTCTCTTCGGCGCCTACCTGCTGATGGAGTGGCTGGAGCACCGCTCCGGGGAGGGGATGGAGCGGCTGCTGACGAAGGCCCGGCGGCTGGGTCCGGTGACCGGGGCGCTGCTGGGCTGTCTGCCCCAGTGCGGCTTTTCGGTGGCTGCCGCCAACCTCTACGCCGGGCGAGTCATCACCATGGGGACGCTGGTGGCGGTGTTCCTCTCCACCTCCGACGAGGCGGTGCCCCTCCTGCTGGGGGCTCCGGAAAAGGCCGGGGCCCTGGCGCCCCTCCTTGCCCTCAAGGTGCTGGTGGGGGCGCTGGCGGGGCTTCTCATCGACCGGGCGCCGCGGAAATCCTCCTCCCCCCAGGAGGGCATCCATGAGCTTTGCCGCCACTGCCATTGCCAGGAGGGGGACATCCTTTCTGCCGCCCTGCGGCACACCGGCGGCATCTTCCTCTTTATTCTGGTGGTGAACCTGGCCCTGGGCGGGGGTGTCGCTTTCCTGGGGGAGGAGCGGCTGGCGGCCCTCCTCCTTTCGGAGAGCCTCCTCCAGCCCCTGGCCGCCGCTCTGCTGGGGCTTATCCCCAACTGCGCCGCCTCGGTGCTGCTCACCCGGCTGTACCTTACCGGGGCGGTGAGCTTCGGCTCCCTGGCGGCGGGGCTGCTGGCGGCCTCCGGGGTGGGGCTGCTGGTCCTTTTCCGCCAAAATCCCCGCCTCCGGGAGAACCTGACGGTACTGGGCCTGATCTGGGGCATTGGCGCCGCCGCCGGGCTTTTGCTGCATCTGCTGGGGTAGCCCCTGTCCCCTTGCCTATTTCGCCCCAAAGGACTATACTAAAAAAGGCGAAAACGCCCTTTGTCCAAAACAGATTTTAGGAGGTATGTCTTCATGAAGCAGGAATACCGGGTGGACCCCCGGCTTTTAGGCTGGATTAAAAAGAATATGCAGGGGTGCCCCCAGATCCCCAGTGACCTCATGAAAATCAAAAAGCTGGACAGCGACAAGGCAAACCGCTCCCAAAGCACCGAAGGGTACCGCACCCCCCGGTGGCTTATAGAGGAGCGGGGGAATTTCACCCTCCTGGGGGAGCTGCCCAACCTGGAGTATCTGCGCATCGCCAGGGTGGAGCTGGGGGACTGGTCCTTTCTGGCCCAGTGCAAAAAGCTCCGGAGCCTTATCCTCCCGGACACCGATTTTACCGACTGCCGCCTGCTTCTGGAGTTGCCCCTGCTGGAGAAGGTCGCCCTTCCCCCCAAACGAAAGCTCCAGCACCGGGAAGTCCTGGATACCCTGAAGGCCAAAAGCTGTTCCCCCGCTGTGCAGGAGGAGGAACCCTTTTACCGGGACGAGGACTACGAGGACATGGCGGTGGTGAAGGGGGAGGACATCCACCCGGACTACCAGGGCAGCCATGAGGTGCGGTGCGTTTCGGCCTCCTTCCACGGCAAGCAGCCTCCCCACTGGCGGGATTTTCCCCACCAGGAGTACCAGGAGGACAACTGGAAAAATCTCTCCCCGGAGGAGCGGGAAATACTGGCCCAGGAGCTGGCCCAGGCGGTGCAAAAGGAGAAGGTGCAGGATTTCATCCTTTCCCTGGAGCCTTGGGGGGAGGGGCATTTTCTCTGCGGGGAGTTCGCCCCTGGGTGGGCCGCCCTTTGGTACGATTCGACCGACAGTTTCACCGGCAGCTACAGCTGCTACAACCCCGATTACGACACGGTGGAGGACCTCTGTCCCATCGAGGTTGGCGGCCAGTCCCCGGTGCCGAAGATGTGGGCCCTGGAGGACATGGAGGAGGCCGCCCGCATCGTCCGCCACTTCCTCCTCACCGGGGAGCTGGCCCCTGGCAGCCTGTGGCTCCACGAGGGCGGAGAGGAATAACGGGGCGCGGGGCTTTTTCAGCGCCCCATGTACCGCCGGTTTGGGGATTGCGGAAAAGGATGGAAAAACAGGAAAAGAGGCTTGCAAGAATCCCTCGTTCCCATTATAATAATAGACTGGGTAGTGTCATACATAAACAGCTGTATGCACCTTTTGAAAGACCGCATCCTCCCTGCTCCGAGAATCTTTCGGGGCGGGGGTGAAGCGATCCTCTTTATGTAAGGGCTGGCACGGTTTATGCCAGCAGCTGCGCGCGCTGTTTAAAATGCCTTTGCCCTGGAAGATTTTCTACAATGATTTTGGGAGATGGAGTGAAAGGATTATGGAGAAGATCCGGCTATCCGGAAGCGGAGTGAATGGAAAAAGAAAACGTATCGGTCAGAAGGTAGGCAACGTGGTTGCCATCATGCTAATCGTATCCATCCTTCTGTCAGTGGCTCTCTGCATCGTTATCTTCCGTACGCTGGTTACCGGAATGCTGCGGGACCGCTGCGTCAACGGCACCAATATGCTGGCCTATGAGCTGGAGCGCCTGGAGGAGGGAGAGGACGCGACCCAGCTGCTGGATGAGCTGAAAAACCGGATGCGCTGCGAATTCACAATTTACGAGGGGGACGTCCGCGCTTACACCACCCTGATTCAAAACGGCCAGCGGATGGTGGGTTCCAAGCTGCCCTCCGATTTGAACACCCTGGTCCTGCGCCAGGGCCAGAACTATGTGGGCAAAACTACCATCCAAAACGAAGAATACCTTTGTTCCTACGTCCCCACAAAAAATGCCAATGGACAGATTGACGGCGTTATCTTCGCTGGTATCTCCAGCGCCGAGGCCAACCGCCAAACCCTTCTTGCGGTAATCGTTTCCGCGGCCATCGGCTTTGCCGCCATCCTGGTCTGCATCATGATCCTTTCCGCCTACCTGAAAAAGCGGGTCTCCGCCCCCCTGCGGGAAATTACCCAGATAGCAGAGCGGCTGGAGCAGGGGGACCTGGGCCTTTCCACTGGGGAAGAGGTTCACGTCAGCGTCCATTCCAATGATGAAATCGGCGAGCTGAGCCAGATCTTTGAAGACACGATGCGGCGTTTGGGCAGCTACATTGGGGAGATTTCCGGTGTGCTGGAGGCCATCGCCGGCGGCGACCTGTCCAGCGAGGTGCAGCAGGACTACATAGGGGACTTCGCCTCCATCAAGCGCTCAATGGAAAGCATTGAAAACAAGCTCAACGACACCATGCGCCAGATTCGGGAGAGCGCCGAGCAGGTCTCCTCTGGCTCCGAGCAGGTGTCCACCAGCGCCCAGGCCCTGGCCCAGGGCGCCACCCAGCAGGCCAGCTCGGTCCAGGAGCTCTCCGCCACCATCAGCGAGATTTCCGACAACGCCAAGAGGACCGCCAAGGCCACCGAGGAGGCTGGCAGCTTTGTAAACCAGGCGGGGGCGCAGCTGGGCACCAGCGTGGAGTACGTGGGGCAGCTGAACACCGCTATGGAGCAGATTTCCGCCTCCTCCCAGCAGATTGGCAAAATCATCGCCACCATCGAAAACATCGCCTTCCAGACCAACATCCTGGCCCTCAACGCCGCTGTGGAGGCCGCCAGGGCGGGGGCCGCCGGCAAGGGCTTTGCCGTAGTGGCCGATGAGGTCCGGAACCTGGCTACCAAGTCCGACGAGGCCGCCAAGGCCACCAAGGAGCTTATCGAGGGCTCCATCGCCTCCGTGGAGGAGGGCAGCCGCGTGGTGGAGCGGGTGACCCAGTCCCTGGAGCGCACCAACGAACTGGCGGGAGGGGTCACCTCCCAGATGTCCATTGTGGTGGACGCGGTTGCGGAGCAGACCACCGCCCTGGGGCAGGTTACTGACGGCATCGACCAAATCTCCTCGGTGGTGCAGACAAACTCCGCCACCAGCGAGCAGAGCGCCGCCGCCAGCGAGGAGCTGTCCTCCCAGGCCAACCTGCTGCGGGATTTGGTCAGCACCTTCCGCCTCCGGCAGAACGGCCGCTGGTAATCCCATCCAAACCAACTGCAAATTATACAGAAGCCGGGGGAGCCGCTGCTCCTCCGGCTTTTTTCTTTCCCCTGCCGCCGGACGTCCCACCCTTGAAAAAGCCACCCTGCCATAGTATAATAGGTTCATTCAGGGCCCGTTTGGGCAGAGGAAGAAAGGAAGGAACGAGTATGTTTGCAGATATGATGGATACCATCGGCTTTGTCGGCCAGCGGGACCCGGAGGTGGGGGCCGCTATGGAGCGGGAGCTTCAGCGCCAGCGCCGGAACCTGGAGCTTATCGCCTCGGAGAACATCGTCACCCCGGCGGTGCTGGCCGCCATGGGGACGGTGCTCACCAATAAATACGCCGAGGGCTACCCCGGCAAGCGGTATTACGGCGGCTGCCAGCGGGTGGACGAGGTGGAGGAGCTGGCCAGGGAGCGGGCCAAAAAGCTCTTTGGAGCCCAGCACGCCAACGTCCAGCCCCACTCTGGGGCCCAGGCCAACCTGGCGGTGTACTTCGGCCTGCTGGAGACCGGGGACACCATCATGGGGATGAGCCTGGCGGAGGGGGGACACCTGACCCACGGCAGCCCGGTGAATATGTCCGGCAAGCTGTACCACTTCGTCCCCTACGGGGTTTCGGCGGAGACGGGGCGCATTGATTACGACGCCATGCGGGCCCAGGCCAGGGAGATAAAGCCCAAGATGATTGTGGCCGGGGCCTCCGCCTACCCGCGGGAGATCGATTTTAAGACCATCGGGGAGATTGCCAAAGAGGTGGGGGCCATCTTCATGGTGGACATGGCTCACATTGCCGGGCTGGTGGCGGCGGGCTGCCATATAAGCCCTGTCCCCTACGCCGACGTGGTCACCACCACCACCCACAAGACCCTTCGGGGTCCGCGGGGCGGCATGATTCTTTGCCGGGAGGAGTACGCCAAGGCCATCGACAAGGCCATCTTCCCCGGCACCCAGGGCGGCCCCCTGGAGCATATCATCGCCGCCAAGGCGGTCTGCTTTGGGGAGGCCCTCCAGCCGGAGTTCAGGGCCTACCAGCAGCAGATTGTAAAGAACGCCGCCGCTCTGGCCCAGGGGCTTTTGGACCGGGGGCTGGAGCTGGTCTCCGGCGGCACCGATAACCACCTGATGCTGCTGGACCTGCGCCGCGCCGGGGTCACCGGCAAGGAGCTGGAGCGCCGTCTGGACGAGGTGTATATCACCGTCAACAAAAACGCCATCCCCAACGACCCGGAAAAGCCCTTTGTTACCAGCGGCATCCGGGTGGGCACCCCCGCCGTCACCACCAGGGGCATGGTTGAAGAGGATATGGCGGTTATCGCCCAGTGCATCGCCCAGGCGGCCACCGATTTTGACGCCAAGGCGGAAAGCATCCGGGAGGCGGTGAGCGCCCTCTGCGCCCGCTACCCCCTGTATCAGTAAGGAGGCGCTATGGAGCAGCCAAAGAAGGAAAAACGCCCCTGGGCCAGAATCTATCTGCTGGGGGTTCGCGTCCTTTGCCTGGGGGTGCTGGCAGGGGCGGTGTGGCTGATGCTTTCCGGCCACTACATCGCCGCGGTGGTGCTGGGCATCTCCAGCCCCATCCTGGAGCAGGGCATCTACCGCTGTCCCTACTGCCGCACCCGCCTCAACCCCCGCCAAAGGAAGCTGCCCCCCCACTGCCTCTGTCCGGAGTGCAAGCGGGAGCTGTAGGCGTGGGGAGGGCACCTGGCGCAGCCAAAAAGTGAAACCCCGAAACGAGCCCTGCGCCCTGTTCGCTGCTCTCAAAAACATCCCACCGGGATGTTTTGGATGGGCAGCCCGTGCGGCCCCTGGCACCGGCCCGGCGGGCTTTTCAGCTCCAAACGGCTGATGCCGTTTGTCACCAAAAGACCCGCCGCCCCTCGTCCAGGGTGCCGCCCTCGGTGCAGGGCGGGGGGCTTCCTTCTTTCTTTT